>CAZOVQ010000217.1:0-2509 GCA_964583195.1 uncultured Thiobacillus sp. | reverse complement strand
CGTGGTTGGCGCGACGCGCGGTCTTGGCCGAGCCATACAGCAGCGAGTTCGACGTGACCATCTCGGACACCGCCATGCCCGCGCCGAGCTGCTTGCAAAGCTGACGGAACGGCCGGTCGGTGACGCCCGCCATGGGGGCGACGACGAGACGGTTTTTGAGTTGATGGGAACCGATGCGCATAAGAGGACGGATTTTACCCGCGTCGCCCGCCCCGTCCAAGCGGTGGTGAATTTACATTCGCGGCCGGAGTCAGGCGGGCGGACGGGCTACAATTCCCCGATCAAAACAGCCGGGGAGGGCGAAACATGAGTTTCATGTCCGAATTCAGGGAGTTCGCGGTCAAGGGCAACGCCATGGATCTGGCGGTTGGCGTCATCATCGGTGCGGCCTTCGGCAAGATCGTCGATTCCGTCGTCAACGATCTCGTCATGCCCGTCGTCGGCGCGGTGTTCGGCGGCTTCGATTTCAGCAACCTGTTCGTTGCGCTCGGAACCGTGCCCGAAGGTGTGGCGATGACGCTCGCCGAAGTGAAGAAGGCCGGCGTGCCGGTGTTCGCCTACGGCAGTTTCCTGACCATACTGCTCAATTTCATCATCCTCGCCTTCATTGTCTTCATCCTGGTAAAACAGCTGAACCGTCTGAAGAAGGAAGCACCTCCCCCTGCGCCGGCCGCCACGCCGGAAGACATCGTCCTGTTGCGGGAAATCCGGGACAGCCTCAGAAAATGAGGCGTAGCGCGCCTGTTGCGCGAGTACAACCCTATGGTTAATTTACAAAATCCCCACGCGCGTCCCGGACGGCCGGAGGGGGAGGCGAGTATAATCCGGCAACTGCTGTCCGCCCTGCGCGGACAGGCCACCGCCCACAAGACAATTCATACGGGAGTTCCAGCAAAATGAAACGCAGCTACGCAACGTGCCTGGCGGCCAGCCTGGCGATACTGGGTGTCACCGCGGCGAACGCGGCCGACATGGCCAAACACGAGCTCGGGCTGCTTTTTGGCGGCGGCTGGGCCGACAGCGATCTGGTCGGCAAGAGCAAGGACGACGACGTCAATCCCCTGTTCGGTCTGCGCTATGGGCAGAACCTGAGCGAAGACCTGAACATGTTCAGCGATTTCGTGTATGCGCCCTATGACGGCAACCGTGCCGGTGTCGGCGACGCCGACGCCTTCACCCTGCGCGGCGGCGTCGAGTGGCTGTTTTCCAAACAGAATCGTTACAACTGGTTCCTGTCCGGCGGTCTGGGTCTCATCAACGTCAATCCCGACAACCGGGGCGACTTCACCCGGCCGATGGCTTCCCTCGGCATTGGCCAGGCCTGGGAAGTCGGCAGCAACGATGCCTTCCGCTGGGAAGTACGCGCCGACCAGTCCTTTGGCAACGGCAGTCTGCCCAATGACGGGCTCACCAACTTCCAGGCCCTGCTGGGGTATTCCTGGGGCCTGGGCGCGCCTGCCGATTCGGACGGCGACGGCGTGGCAAACCGCCTCGACCAGTGCCCCAACACGCCCGCGGGCGCCAAGGTTGATAACAAAGGCTGCCCCATCGACAGCGACGGCGACGGCGTGTTCGACGGTCTGGACAGATGTCCAGACACCCCGGTTGGCACCAAGGTCAACGCCGACGGTTGTCCGCTGGACAGTGACGGCGACGGCATCGCCGATCACCAGGACAAGTGCCCGGCCGTGCCCGCCCCCGGCACGCCCGACGGCTGCCCGGTCGACAGCGACGGCGACGGCGTGATCGACGCCAACGATGCCTGCCCGACCGTACCCGCACCGGGTACGACCGACGGCTGTCCGGCCCCGGCGCCCGAACCCGAGCCGGTGCCGCAGAAACTCACCCTCGAAGGCGTGAACTTCGACAATGACAGCGCAGCGCTGCGTCCCGAATCCTTCGCGATCCTGGACAACGCGGCAAACACGTTGAAGGCGTGGGGTGAGGTCAAGGTCGAAGTCGCCGGCCATACCGATTCGGTCAGCTCCGATGAATACAACGAAGCTCTGTCGCAGCGTCGTGCCGAAGCCGTGCGTGCCTACCTCATCGGCAAGGGCGTCGCTGCCGATCGCCTGACCGCCAAAGGCTACGGCGAGGCCAATCCGGTGGCTGACAACGAGACCGTCGAAGGCCGCTTCAAGAACCGCCGCGTGGAACTGGTGCCGCAGCAGTAAGCGGCGTTCGCCACGGAAAACGGGCACCGCAAGGTGCCCGTTTTCTTTTGGCGGGACGCACAGTCAGTGCGCGGCTTCCCAGTTGGGGCCCGCACCCATGCCGACGACGAGCGGCACCTTGAGTTCGGCCACACCGCACATGCGGGCCGGCAGTTCGGCGCGCACGCGCTCGAGTTCAGCCTGCGGCACTTCGAGGATGAGCTCGTCGTGCACCTGCAGCAGCAGCCGGCTGGCGAGTTTCTCCGCGTCTATCCAGCCCTGCACCGCGATCATCGCCAGCTTGATGAGGTCGGCGGCGGTGCCCTGCATCGGCGCGTTGATCGCGGCGCGTTCGG
>CAZOVQ010000216.1:0-2517 GCA_964583195.1 uncultured Thiobacillus sp. | reverse complement strand
TCTGCAACCGCGAGCGCTGCCCCTTCGCCGTGCTCGGTGAGGCGACGGCGGACAACCACCTGCTGGTCACCGACAGCCACTTCCAGAATGCACCGGTGGACGTGAGCCTCGACGTCATCCTCGGCAAGCCGCCGAAAATGACGCGCGACGTGACACACCAGAGCGGCAAACCCGCGCCGCTCACCCTCGACGGCATCGACCTCGCTGACGCCGTGAACCGCGTGCTGGCGATGCCGGGCGTGGCGTCGAAGATGTTCCTGATTTTCATTGGCGACCGCAGCGTGGGCGGACTCACCGCGCGCGACCAGTGCGTGGGCCCGTGGCAGATTCCCGTGGCCGATTGCGCCATTACGCTGGCGGGTTACCGCACGCATTTCGGCGAGGCCTTTTCCATCGGCGAGAAGGCCCCGCTCGCGCTGATCGACGCGCCGGCCTCGGGTCGCATGGCGATAGTCGAGGCGATCACCAACCTGGCTGCCGCGCGCGTCGAGAAACTGTCCGACGTGAAGCTTTCCGCCAACTGGATGGCCCCGGCCGGCCACCCCGGCGAAGACGCGGCATTGTTTGATACCGTCGCCGCTGTCTCGAATTATTGCCAGGCGCTCGGCATCGCGATTCCCGTCGGCAAGGATTCGATGAGCATGAAATCGGTGTGGCAGGACGATGCCGAAAAGAAGCAGGTGACCTCGCCGATCTCGCTGGTGATCTCGGCCTTTACGACCACGCCGGACGCGACGCAGCAGCTCACACCCCAATTGCGAACCGACTGCGGTGAGACCGACCTCATCCTCATCGATCTGGGCCTGGGCAAGAACCGCCTGGGTGCATCGAGTTTTGCCCAGGCCTACAAACAGGTCGGTGACCGCTGCCCGGATGCGCCGGAAGCCGGCGTGCTGAAAGCCTTCTTCGAGACCGTGCAGGCGCTCAACGCTGACGGCAAATTGCTCGCCTACCACGACCGTTCCGACGGCGGCCTCTTCGTGACGCTGGCCGAAATGGCCTTTGCCGGCCACTGCGGCGTCGATCTGGACGTGGACGAACTGTGTCTCGACCAGATCCGCCACGAGGTCGAAGACGAAGGCCTGCCGGAGCCCGAGCTGCTCACCGAGGGCGACGTGTCACACCGCATCTTCAACGTGCTGTTCAACGAGGAAGCCGGCGCGGTGTTGCAGGTTCGGCGCGGCGACACGCAGGCGGTGATGCAGGCTTTCATGGCGGCCGACTTGCGTGGCGAGTTCCACGTCATCGGCCAGCCGAATGCGGACGACCATATCCGGCTGCTGCGCGAAGGCCGTGCGTATTACGACGTGCCGCGTGCCGAGCTGCAACGTGTCTGGGCGCGCACCAGTTACGAGATGGCGAAGCTGCGCGACAACCCCGCCTGCGCCGAACAGGAATACGCGACGCACGCCGATGCAACCGACCCCGGCCTGCGGTGCGCGCCCAGCTTCGACCCGGCCGAAGACATCGCCGCGCCATACATCGCGTCGGGCACGCGCCCGCGCGTCGCCATCCTGCGCGAGCAGGGCGTGAACGGCCACGTGGAAATGGCGGCAGCCTTCGATGCCGCCGGCTTTGCCGCCTTCGACGTGCACATGAGCGATATCCTCGAGGGCCGCGTGAGCCTGGGCGACTTCACGGGCCTGGCCGCGTGCGGCGGTTTCAGCTATGGCGATGTACTCGGCGCGGGTGGCGGCTGGGCCAAGTCCATCCTGTTCAACCCGCGCGCGCGCGACCAGTTCGCGGCCTTTTTCGACCGCACCGATACCCTCGCGCTCGGCGTGTGCAACGGCTGCCAGATGATGAGCCAGTTGCACGAGCTGATTCCCGGCGCGGCCGCCTGGCCACGTTTCGAACGCAACCTGTCGGAGCAGTTCGAGGCACGCTTCAGCCTGGTGGAAGTGCTCGATTCGCCTTCGCTGTTTTTTGCCGGCATGGCGGGGTCGGTGATGCCCATCGTCGTCTCGCACGGCGAGGGCAGGGTGGTGTTCCGCGATTCGGCCCACGCTGACGCTGCGCGCGCGACCCTGCGCTACGTCGACCATCGCGGCACGCCGACCGTAACCTACCCGATGAACCCCAACGGCTCGGCCGGTGGCCTCACCGGCTTCACCACCGACGATGGCCGCTTCAGCATCCTGATGCCGCACCCGGAGCGCGTGGTACGGGCGGTGCAACTGTCGTGGAAGCCCGAATCGCTGACAGGCGACAGTCCTTGGCTGCGCATGTTCCGCAACGCCCGCCGTGCGGTTGGGTGATGGGGATGGCTATGCGAGAATACGCCCCTTTGACGAAACACCGCGTGCTGTCAGCTCGCCGCCTGCCATGAACGCACCGACCCATCTCCTCACCGACGACCACCTGCGTGCGCAGGTCAAACTGCTGGGCACGCTGCTGGGGCAGGTGCTGCTGCAATTTGCCGGCGAAGACGTGTTCGAGGCGGTTGAAACCCTGCGGCGCGGCTTTGCCGAATTGCACCAGCAGGAAGACCAGGCCCGCCGCACCGAACTGATGGCG
>CAZOVQ010000215.1:0-2520 GCA_964583195.1 uncultured Thiobacillus sp. | reverse complement strand
GAACCCATGGAAATCACCCAGCGCGGCTCGGCCATCTGGTCGTAGACCTTGCGCAGGGCCGGCGCCATCTTGTTGCACAGGGTGCCGGCGACGATCATCACGTCGGACTGGCGCGGGCTCGGGCGAAACACGATGCCGAACCGGTCGAGGTCGTAGCGCGACGCGCCCGCCTGCATCATTTCCACCGCACAGCACGCAAGGCCGAAGGTCATCGGCCACATCGAGCCGGTACGCATGGCGTTGATGAGCTGGTCGGCCTTGGCGGTGACGAAGCCCTGTTCGAGGATGCCTTCGATACTCACCAGCCGCGCTCCAGGATAGCCTCGTTCATCATTCCCACTCCAGGGCGCCGCGCATCCACTCGTAAATGAAACCGACGACCAGGATGCCGAGGAAAATCATCATGGCGACGAAACCGGCCATGCCGATTTCCTCCAGAACGATGGCCCAGGGAAACAGGAAAGCGATCTCGAGATCGAACAGGATGAATAAAATGGCGACCAGGTAATAACGCACGTCGAACTTCATGCGCGCATCCTCGAAGGCCTCGAAGCCGCATTCGTAGGGAGAGGTTTTCTCGCTGTCCGGACGGTGCGGCGCGAGCAGGCCGCCAGCGAGAATGGGGCCGATGCCGAACGCCAGACCGATCAATATGAACAACAGAATGGGGAGATAATTCTCCAGCACCGGTTTTCCTCCGACTACGCCCTGCGCGGGCGGCCACATGCTAGGGATGGACTGGAGTGTATTAGCGCAGCGCGCTGGGGTCAAGCTGTAATACGTGCCATTATTGATTAATAATCAAAGGCTTATATGATAGCAGCCGCTAATGGCGCAATCAGGAAATTCGATGGTGCCGACGGCGAGACTCGAACTCGCACGACCAAGGTCACTACCCCCTCAAGATAGCGTGTCTACCAATTCCACCACGTCGGCCATCGGGCTGGCGCCCGTTGAATACTGCCTTGCCTGCTTAAACTACTGCGGAATGTCTGCCGCCCTGGAACCATCTGCCGGAACCGGTACCGGTGCGGGCACGGCAGGCGCAGGAACCGTGGTCCGCTCGGTGACGCTGCTGCCGGGCTTGTGCTGTTGCAGGCCAAAAAAGGCCAGCCCCAGGCTGGTCAGGAAAAAAAGCGTTGCCAGGACGGCAGTGCTGCGGGAAAGAAAATTCGCCGAACCACTCGACCCGAACAGGCTGCCCGCCGAACCGCTGCCAAAGGCGGCGCCCATGTCGGCGCCTTTGCCGTGCTGCAACAGCACCAGCACGATGACCGCAAGGGCGACGGCTATGTGTACGATCCAGACCAGGGTTTCCATGATTTCAGTGCTTACTTGGCAGCAGCCTTGCAAATGGCGATGAACTCGTCGGCAAGCAACGAAGCGCCACCGATGAGGCCGCCGTCTACATCCGGCTGAGACATCAATTCTGCCGCATTCGCGGCCTTCACGCTACCCCCGTACTGAATCGTCAGGCCGGCGGCCACGTTTCCGTCCAGGTCCGCGATCTTGCCGCGAATGAAGGCATGCACGGTCTGTGCCTGTTCCGGCGAGGCGGTCTTGCCGGTGCCGATGGCCCATACGGGTTCGTAAGCCACGACGGCTTTCACGAGAGAGGCCACGCCCGCCGCCGCGACCACCGCATCGAGTTGGCGCGCGACGACCGACTCGGTCACGCCGGCCTCGCGCTCGGCGAGCGATTCGCCGACGCACAGGATGGGGATGAGCCCCGCGGCCTGCGCGGCAATGTATTTCTGCGCCACCTGCGCATCGGTCTCTCCGTAGAGACTGCGCCGCTCGGAATGGCCGACAATGACGTAACGACACCCGAAATCGAGCAGCATGGTGGCCGAAACCTCGCCCGTGAATGCGCCCCTGGGCTGTTCGGAAAGGTTCTGCGCGCCCCAGGCGATGGAAGAGCCGGCCAATGCGGCCTGTGCCTGCGCCAGATAAGGGAAAGGCACGCACACGGCAGCTTCGATGCCTGCCAGGGCAGGCTTGATCGCAGCGAGCAGGGCGGCATTTTCGGCCAGGCTGCCGTGCATTTTCCAGTTACCGGCTACGAGCTTCTTGCGCATCGTCTCAATCCAGGGCGGGTATTCGCCAACAAACAAAAGTGCGCGATGGTAAACGCGACGCGCCCGACGGTCAACCGCCGGGCGCGTCGCGCCCCTGCGGGAATCAGCCGAAGCGGCCGGTAATGTAGTCCTCGGTCTGTTTCTTGCCGGGACGCATGAAGATGGTGCCGGTTTCGTTGAACTCGATGAGCTCGCCCAGGTACATGAAGGCGGTGTAGTCGGAGATGCGCGCCGCCTGCTGCATGTTGTGCGTGACGATGGCGATGGTGTATTCGCTCTTCAGCTCGTTGACGAGTTCCTCGATCTTGGCGGTCGAGATCGGATCGAGCGCGGAAGTCGGTTCGTCGAGCAGCACGATCTCGGGTTTGACCGCCACCGCGCGCGCGATGCACAGGCGCTGTTGCTGGCCGCCGGAGAGCGACAGACCGTTCTGGTTGAGCTT
>CAZOVQ010000214.1:1257-2522 GCA_964583195.1 uncultured Thiobacillus sp. | reverse complement strand
TCCACATCCACCGCGACGATGCGCGACACGCCCGGCTCCTGCATGGTGACGCCGGCGAGATGCTGCGCCATTTCCATGGTGACGCGGTTGTGGGTGATGAAGAGGAACTGCGTCTGGTCGGACATGGCCTTCACCAGATTGCAGTAGCGGTCGGTGTTGGCGTCGTCGAGCGGCGCGTCGACCTCGTCGAGCAGGCAGAACGGCGCCGGATTCAGCTTGAACATGGCGAACACCAGGCTCAATGCGGTGAGCGTCTTTTCGCCGCCGGAGAGCACGTGGATGGACGCGTTCTTCTTGCCCGGCGGCTGGGCGAACACCTGCACGCCGGAATCGAGCAGTTCCTCGCCGGTGAGGATGAGCTTGGCCTGACCGCCGCCGAACAGGCGCGGAAACAGTTCGCCCATGTGCCGGTTCACGGTGTCGAAGGTTTCCTTCAGCCGCGCGCGGGATTCCTGGTCGATGCGGTGGATGGCGTCTTCCAGCGTGGTGACGGCCTCCAGCAGGTCGGCGCTCTGCGCGGCGAGGTATTCGCTGCGTTCCTGCGCCTGGGTGAGTTCGTCCAGCGCGGCGAGGTTGACCGCGCCCAGCGCCGCGATTTCGTTTTGCAAGCGCGTGATCGCACCCTGCAACTGGGCGGGTTTGGGACTGTCGGCAAACCCGGATTCCAGGCTGGCCTCGTCGGCGGCGGCTTCGCGCAGTTGCAGCTCGAACTGCGACTGCATGAGCATGGCTTCCTGATCCTTGAGCCTGAGCTGCTCGATGCTGCGACGCAAGGGGTCGAGGCCCTGCTCGCAGGCGAGGCGGGCCTCGTCGTGGGTGCGCAGTTCGGCGGTCAGGCCTTCGAGTGCGTCGCGGGCGGCGGCGAGCGCGATTTCGGCTTCGGTGCGGGCCGCCAGCGCGGTCTGGAGTTCCTCGTCGAGCGCGTCGGCCGGCAGCAGCGCCAGTTCCTCGCGCGCCTGTTGCAGGCGGGCCTCGTCTTCGGCGATTTCCTGCTCCACGCGCGCCAGCACGGCCGACAGTTCGTTGATCTTGTTGTTGCAGGTGGTGAGCGCGAAGCCGGCTTCCTGGTGACGGCGCTCCATGGTGCGTTGCAGTTCGCGCGCCTCGAACACGGCGCGGTCGGCCTGGTCGCGCAGCTGGCGCGCGGCATAAAGCGCCTCACGCGCCGTTTCGTCTTGCTCGCGGTAGGTGCGCAGGCGGCTTTCGAGCGCTTCGGCATTGATCGATTCGCTGGCCTGCTGCTGCGCCACTTCTTCCAGTTCGGC
>CAZOVQ010000214.1:0-1157 GCA_964583195.1 uncultured Thiobacillus sp. | reverse complement strand
CCGTGGAAGGTCACGCTGTGCGGCGTGAAAATGTGCCCCTGCGGGGTGACCACGCATTCGCCGGAGAGGAGATGCGCCGCGCGCGCCCGGGCGGCGCTGGCATCCTCGGCCCAGTACACGCCGGCCAGCCAGTCGGCCAGTGCGGCGCGGGCGGTGAGGTCGCTGCTGTCGATCTTGCTCGCAAGCCAAGTGTCCGGCGCGGCCGACGCGGTAGTGCCCTGCGCGTTCCACACGGTGAGACGGGCGGGCGGCGCATCGCTGAACCAGTGTGCCTCGGCCTCGGCCGCAATGGCTTGCAGGCGTTCGCGCAGCACCGCTTCGACGGCGGCCTCCCAGCCGGGGGCCACGCTGATGCGCTCCCACAGGCGGGCAGCGTGTTCCAGGTTGCGCTGGGCCAGCCAGCCACCGAGTTTTTCATCGGCCTTGAGGGATTCCTGGAGTTTTTTCAGCGCGGCCAGCTCGGCTTCCGACTGGTGCAGGGTTTTGCGCGCGGCTTCCAGGTTGCGCTGGTGCTGGCTGCGCAGGGCATCGAGTTCCGGCAGTTCGGCTTCGGCGGCTTTCAGGGTGTCCTGCGCAGCGGCAAGCGTCTGCGCGAGCTCGTCGACTTCGTGCTGTTTCTGCGTCAGGCCGACCGCGTCGGGCCGGGGCAGGTGCGCCTGTTCCTGTTGCAGGCGGGTGCGACGGCTTTCCAGTTGTTCGAGCTGGCGGCGCGTGTGCCCCAGGCTGTTTTCGTCCACCTGGCGCGCGCGTTCGAGTTCGGACACGCTGCGCTGGGCCTCGCCCACGGCCTGCTGGGCCGTGCGCAGGAGCTGTTCCTTCTGCGGCAGGGTGGTGTCGGTGGCCTCGTGGGCGGCCGCTTCCGCCTCCTTCAGCGCCCGTTCCAGGCTAGGCTCGCGCGCCCGGGTTTCGTTGAGCTGCTCGGCGGTATCGCTGCGCCGACCGATCTGCGCATCCAGCCGCGTGCCCAGATCCTGCACCTGGCGCACCAGCCGCTCGCGCGTGGCGTTCTGGTGGGCCATGCTCTGCTCGATGCGCGCCACTTCGGATTGCGCCTGGTAGTAACTCGCCTGCCGGGCGTTCAGCGCGTCCTGCCCGGCAAACTGCGTCTGCCGTGCGGATTCGAGGGTGGATTCGATATGGCGCAGGCGCGCGGTTTC
>CAZOVQ010000213.1:0-2545 GCA_964583195.1 uncultured Thiobacillus sp. | reverse complement strand
GGCCTCAACCATTTTCTGCGGCAATCGCCCGGCGCGGCCGAGGCCCTGCTGCGCCACACCGGCATGGGCGTGCGCTTCGACCTGGGCCTCGCACAGCTCGATTTCCGCATCGCCGACGACGGCTATTTTTCCGAGGCCGCCCTCGACGCGCCCGACGCCCTCATCCGGCCCACCGCCCGGTTGCTGACGCGCCTGCCTTTCTTTGGCCGCGAGGCGCTGCGCGACGCCGACTACCAGGGCGACCCGGCCCTGCTCGCCACGCTTGATCGGGTATTCAAGCAATTGCGCTGGGACGTGGAAGCCGACCTCGCGCCCTGGGTGGGCGACATTGCAGCGCATCGCCTGCACGGCTTGGGCCGCGCTGCCCTCGCCCAGCTGGGCAGCGTGTTCGCCGCGCTCGGCCGCAACGCCACCGAATACGCGGTGGAAGAAGCGGACATGATGGCGCGCGCCGTCGACGTGGCGCGCTTCAACGCAGACGTCGACGCACTTGCCGACGCCACGGCCCGGCTCGAAGCCCGGCTGGCCCGGCTCGAATCGTGAGCAGGACACACGACGCATGAGACTGCTGCGCCTGGTCCGCATTGCTTACGTTGCCCTGAAATACGGGCTGGAAGAATTCTTCCTCGGCCACCCCCGACTGCGCCCAATGCGCTGGATCGCCCGCGTGCTGCTGTTCTGGCGGCCCGTCCGCGAGCCGCGCGCAGTTCGCCTGCGGCGCGCCCTGGAAGACCTGGGGCCGATTTTCGTCAAATTCGGCCAGCTGCTGTCTACCCGCCGCGACCTGGTGCCGCTCGACCTTGCCGACGAACTGGCGCGCTTGCAGGATCGCGTGCCGCCCTTCGATTCCAGCACGGCCGTTGCCGTGATCGAAGCCGCGCTGGGCAAACCGCTGGCGGTGGCCTATGCCGAATTCGACCGCACGCCGGTGGCGTCGGCCTCGGTGGCGCAGGTGCACTTTGCGCGCCTGCCCGACGGTCGGCCCGTGGCGGTGAAAGTGCTGCGCCCCGGCATCAGCCGCATCATCGCCCACGACGTGAGCCTGCTCTACGTGATCGCCCTGCTGGTGGAAAAGGGCTTTGCCGACGGCCGCCGCCTGCGCCCGCGCGAAGTCGTCGCCGAATTCGAAAAACATCTGCAAGACGAGCTCGACCTGATGCGCGAAGCCGCCAACTGCTCGCAACTGCGACGCAATTTCAGGGATTCACCCTTGCTTGCCGTGCCCGAGGTCTACTGGGACGCGTGTGCGAAAGACGTGATGACGATGAACCGCATGGAAGGCATCCCCATCAGCCAGATCGAGCGCTTGCGCGAATCGGGCGTGGATATTCCCAAACTTGCCGCCACCGGGGTGGAAATCTTCTTCACCCAGGTGTTCCGCGACGGCTTCTTCCACGCCGACATGCACCCCGGCAACATCCTCGTGCGACCGGGTTCCGAGCAATACATCGCGCTCGACTTCGGCATCATGGGCACGCTCACCGAGGTCGACAAACAGTACCTTGCACGCAACTTCCTCGCCTTCTTCCGTCGGGATTACAAGGGCGTGGCGCAGGCGCACCTGGAATCGGGCTGGGTGCCGGCCGACACCCGCGTCGACGAACTGGAGGCCGCCGTGCGCGCGGTGTGCGAGCCGGTCTTCGACCGCCCCTTGAAGGACATTTCCTTCGGGCGCGTGCTGTTGCAACTGTTTCAGGCTTCGCGCCGCTTCAACGTGGAAATCCAGCCGCAACTGGTGTTGCTGCAGAAAACCCTGCTCAACATCGAAGGCCTCGGCCGCCAGCTCGACCCGGATCTGGATTTGTGGAAAACCGCCAAACCGTTTCTGGAACGCTGGATGAACGAACAGATCGGCTGGCGCGCGCTGGTGCGCAATCTGCGGGACGAAGCGCCGAAATGGGCGCAACTGCTGCCGCAATTGCCGCGCCTCGCGCACCACGCGCTCAATGAAAACCGCCTCACCCAGCTGGAAACCGGGCTGACCCTGATGCTGCGCCAGCAGCAGGCGCGCAACCGCTGGCTGGGCACCATAGCCGGCCTGCTCGCCGTGCTGGCGCTCCTGACCCTGTATTTCGCCATCCCCTATTTCAGCCTAGCGCGATAGGACACCCCGCCATGCTCATCGGCTTCGTCATCCTCTATCTCGTGTTGTCCATCGGCATCGGCCTGTATGCCGCCACCCGGGTTCACAGTGCGGCGGACTACATCACCGCCGGGCGCAGCCTACCGATGATCGTGGTGGTGGCGATGGTGTTCGCCACCTGGTTCGGTGCCGAAACCGTGCTCGGCATCCCCGCCACCTTCCTCGACGAAAACCTGGGCGGCACGATCTCCGATCCCTTTGGCGCGGCGCTGGCGCTGATCCTGTTCGGCCTGTTTTTCGCGCGCAAGCTCTACCGCATGAAGCTGCTCACCCTGGGCGACTTCTTCCGCCAGCGCTACAACCGGCCGGTGGAAATCGTCATTTCCGGGGCCATCGCGCTCTCGTATCTGGGCTGGGTGTCGGCGCAGGTGGTGGCCCTGGGCCTGGTGTTCAACGTGCTGT
>CAZOVQ010000212.1:0-2560 GCA_964583195.1 uncultured Thiobacillus sp. | reverse complement strand
GTCAGAAATCCAGAATGGTTTGGAAGTGGCGCTCGAAGCCGGCGAAGCCGTGGTCGCCGCCGTCTTCCACGATCTGCCGGCAGCCGGCGTAGTAGGCGACCGCGTCGCGGCAATCGAGCACCTCGTCGCCGGTCTGCGCCAGCAACAGATAGCGTTCGGGTTGGGTGATGCGGGGCACGTCCAGCGCCGCGAGCTCCGCGAGGTGCGCTTCGGTGAGTACCCACTTCTCGCCCGTGTGCCAGTTGGTCTGCGCCCCCAGCGCGCTCTTCAGCAATTTGTGCGCGTGCACCGCCGGGTTCACCAGCACCGCCTTCCAGCCGTGCTTTTCGGCCAGATACGTGGCATAAAACCCGCCCAGCGAACTGCCGACCAGGGTGACGTCGCAGCTCCCCGCACGCGCCAGATGCGCCTCCACCTTGGCAATGGCCTCGCGCGGGCTATTGGGCAAAGCCGGGCAGTAGTAGTCTGCGAGCCGGTCGAGGCTGGCCATGTAATCGCCGAGTTGTTTGGCCTTGCTGGACGCCGGCGAGGAATTGAAGCCGTGGAGATAAACGATCATGGCGGGCGATTGTACCGGCGCGCCATGAATTGCTAAAACGCGGGTTTCGCGGAGATGCGCAGCGGCGCGACAAACCTGCGCCGCCCGTTCCTCCACCGCGGTGTCGCATCAAGCGCTGGTGGTGGCAAAGCGGGCGTGCGCCCGCGCAGAAAACCGGCACAAAAAAACGGAGCCGCTTGGGCTCCGTTCGGATTCCGGATTTCCGGCTCCGGTCCGGCTTACTTGTTCTTGTTGGCGATCATGTCCTGGATGAGGGGCGCCAGGATCAGCTCCATGGCGAGGCCCATCTTGCCGCCCGGCACGACGATGGTGTTGGGGCGCGACATGAAGGAGTTGCAGATCATGTTGAGCAGGTAGGGGAAGTCCACGCCCTTCGGGTCGCGGAAGCGGATGACGATGAAGCTCTCGTCCGGCGTGGGGATGTCGCGCGAGATGAAGGGGTTGGAGGTGTCGACGGTGGAGACGCGCTGGAAGTTGATGTCGGTGCGCGAGAACTGCGGGGTGATGTAGTTCACGTAGTCGGGCATCCGGCGCAGGATGGTGTCGACGATCACGTCGGCCGAGTAACCGCGCTCGGCGCCGTCGCGGTGGATCTTCTGGATCCATTCGAGGTTGACGATGGGCACCACGCCGATGCCGAGGTCGACATGCGCGGACACATCCACGTTGTCGGTTTTCACCAGACCGTGCAGGCCTTCGTAGAAGAGCACGTCGGAGCCGCCGGGCACGTCTTCCCACGGGGTGAATTCACCGGGGTTGAGGCTGGTGTTCAGGCGCTTGTTGTGTTCGGCGGCTTCTTCGTCGCTGTGGATGTAGTAGCGCTTCTTGCCGCCGCCGGTCTCGCCGTAGGTCTTGAACAGTTCGGCCAGCTTGTCGAAGTGGTTGGCCTGCGGGCCGAAGTGGCTGAACGAGAAACAGCTTTCGGTTTCGGCTTTTTTCATGGCCTCCTTGAACTCGACGCGGGACAGGCTGTGGAAGCTGTCGCCCTCGATCACGGCGGCGTTGATCTTCTCGCGGAAGAAAATGTGCTCGAAGGCGCGCTTGACGGTGGTGGTGCCTGCGCCGGATGAACCCGTGACCGCGATGACGGGATGTTTTTTGGACATGCTGGGACTCCCTGAAGGATGGCTGAAACGAAAGCGAAACCCTCATATTCTACCTGCGCGGACAAGGGCTTGTCACTTCCGGAAGCCGCTCTCGGGCGGCTGGCCCTACATCACGAATTCCAGGCGTTCTTCCGCCTTGTCCAGCGCGGCGGCGGCACAGGCAGCGTCCTTGTCGCCGCCCGGCGCGCCGGACACGCCGATTGCGCCGATCAGCGCGCCGGCGGCGCGTATGGGCAGTCCGCCTTCCATCACGATCAGTCCGTTCATGTGATTGAGTTCGGGGCGGATGTCGCCGCGCGCGGCGCGAAAGGCGCCGGTGTCGCTGCCCGACATGATCGCCATGCCGGCCTTGCGTTCGGCGATTTCCAGGGTGTGGCGCGAGGCCAGCGTGTCGCGCAGCGCGGCCTGCACGTTGCCGGCGCGGTCGAGTACTACGGCCGAGACGTTGTAGCCGTCCTTGCGGCAGGCTTCGACCGCGTCCATGGCGAGGTCTCGGGCGAGTTCGAGGCCGATCTGCCGGACCGGCACCATGTCGGTGGCGTGGGCGGGCAGGGCGGCGGCCAATACTAGAGCGGGCAGGATTTTCATCGGAGGTTCACCAGGGGCAGGTTAATAGGGCGCGGGCGTCGAGGCGTCGCATGCCGAAGCGTGTGCGTGATCGCATGTCCGCTCGCAGGTGGTAATTCTGCCACGCTCCGGCAGGACGGGTTCCGCGACGACGCTCACTGTTGCGGCCTGGCCTTCATCGATCCTGCGATCAGCTTGTATTGCAAAAACCGCGTCTCGATCTGACCATTGAACAGCGGAATACGCCGGCTGGCCTTCAGACCGATCGCCTTGGGCAGCAGCGGGTCGCCGGAGATGATCCACGCGTCCCAGCCGGGAAAATTCTGCT
>CAZOVQ010000211.1:0-2595 GCA_964583195.1 uncultured Thiobacillus sp. | reverse complement strand
GAAAAGCGGGAGAGCGGGGAGTCATGCCCGGCCCCCGGTTTTCCCGGGCGGGAACGACGGAAACACGCCGGCTTGTGCCGCGCCGGCTCGAGCGGTCAAACCAGTTTGAGCGTCGCTGTCTTGCGGTCTTCGGTACGGCGTCCGGGAGCCTTGCGGCGGTCGGCGGCAAGGCCCGGCGGCAGTGCCGCGTCGCGCGGGGCGATGCGGCGGTCGCCGAGACGGCGCTCCAATGGAATGAATTCAACCTGATAGACGGGCAGGGCAGCCATGGCATCTCCGTGTCGATATGTTGGCGATTCTAGTCGGAATTTCAACAAATTTACAGCTGCATCGACCGCCGTATGAGCAAAAGATTCCGCCGCCTGTCGGATCGCCGCCCTGTCAGTGCCGGGCGGTGCGCACCAGACGCTGTTTCTCGCGCTGCCATTCGCGTTCCTTCTCGGCGGCACGCTTGTCGTGCTGTTTCTTGCCCTTGGCGAGGCCCACGGCCAGCTTGATGCGCCCCTTCGAGTAATGCATGTCGAGCGGTATCAGGGTATAGCCGGCACGCTCGGTTTTGCCGATCAGCTTGTCGATCTCCGCGGCATGCAGCAGCAGCTTGCGCGAGCGCGTGGGGTCGGGGTGAACGTGCGTCGATGCGGTGGGCAGGGGGCTGATGTGGCAACCGATCAGCCAGATCGCGCCGTTTTTCACCACTACATAAGCTTCCTTCAACTGCACGCGGCCGGCGCGGATCGATTTGACTTCCCATCCTTCGAGCACGAGGCCGGCCTCGTATCTTTCCTCGATGAAGTAATCGTGGAAGGCTTTTTTGTTGTCGACGATGCTCATGGCTGCGCGGCTTGCGTACAATCCCCGATTTTACAAGCCTTTGGGTCGAGATGGCGCGCGTGGAAAAGAGTGTGTTGGTGGCGCATCCCCCGGAACGCATGTTCGAACTGGTGGACCGGGTCGAAGATTATCCCCAATTCCTCCCCTGGTGCGGCGGCACCGAACTGAAACAGCGCGACGGGACCCATACCGTGGCGACCATCCACATCGCCTACCTGGGCATACGCCAGAGCTTCACCACCGAAAACACCAAGACTTATCCGCGCGAAATGCGGATACGCTTGCGCGAAGGCCCGTTTGCCGAACTCGAAGGCGACTGGACGTTCATTCCGCTGGGGAACGATGCCTGCAAGATCGAATTCCGGCTGGGCTACGAATTTTCCAGCCACATGCTGGAAAGCGTGCTGGCGCCGGTGTTCGGCCACATCGCCAACACCTTCGTCGATGCCTTCGTGCGGCGCGCCGATGAGGGCTACGCGGCATGAAGGACGAAACGATCCGCGTTGAAGTGGTCTACGCCTTGCCGGAAGCACAGGCTCTGCTGCACGTGAAGCTGGCCAAAGGCGCAACGGTCGAAGACGCGATCCGTGCCTCCGGCGCCCTCGATGCCCATCCCGAGATCGATCTTGCCAGCAACAAGGTCGGCATTTTCAGCAAGCTGGTGAAGCTGGACGAAACGGTGCGCGACCGCGACCGCGTCGAAATCTACCGGCCACTGATCGCCGACCCCAAGGAAGTAAGGCGCAAGCGGGCGGAAGCTGGAAAAGCCACCCGGAAGGGCGGTGGCGACGCGCCGGCCTGATTGCGGACTTGCACGGCGCGGATTCCGCCGGCTTGCGCGTAGCGTTGACAGTGCCCCCTGGTGGAACTACCAGGCAATCGACCAAGCCTGCAAGCGGGCAAGTCGCTGCTTGTCTCCCGCAGGCGGGCAGCGGTTGGGTCGCAGCGAAGCGGCGGGGCCCCACCGGTGTACTCCTTGCGGGTAAGAGGGCCGGGGTGAGGGAAACGCGTGTGGCGAATTGGCGTTTCATTTTTTCGCGGTGTCGAATCGACATGCGCGATAGTGACCGGTGCCGACGGGGCTTACCTGGCGAGCAGTGCCAGCAATTCACACTGCGCGCAGTAGACCCTGGCCGAGCGGCTGGCCTTGCGGCGGAAGCTGCCGTCGGCCTGCATGTCCCAGGCCTGCACGTTGTCGCGCAGATAGGGCTTGAGGCCTTCGGCGATGACGCGCTTTTTCAGTTTGGGGTTGAGGACGGGAAAGCAGGTTTCGATGCGGCGGAAGAAATTGCGGTCCATCCAGTCGGCAGACGAGAGGTAGACGAGCTCTTCGGCATCGAAATTCTTGAAATAGAAAATTCGGGTGTGCTCCAGGAAGCGGCCGACGATGGAGCGTACCCGGATGTTGTCCGACAGTCCTGCGATACCGGGCCTGAGCGCGCACACGCCGCGCACGATGAGGTCGATCTTCACCCCGGCCTGGCTCGCGACGTAGAGCGCGGCGATGACGTTCGGCTCCAGCAGCGCGTTCATTTTCGCGACGATGGCGGCGGGCTTGCCGGCACGCGCATTGTCGGCCTCGCGCCCGATGGCGGCGACGATTTCGTCATGCAGGGTGAACGGCGACTGCCACAAACGTTTCATCTTGCCGGCGCGGCCGAGGCCCGTGATCTGGGTGAAAAGCTGGTTTACGTCCTGGGTAAGCTCTTCGTGGCAGGTCAAGAGACCGAAATCGGTGTAAAGCCGCGCGGTGCGCGCGTGGTA
>CAZOVQ010000210.1:0-2609 GCA_964583195.1 uncultured Thiobacillus sp. | reverse complement strand
ACAACCCCGTCTACTACGTGCAGTACGCCCACGCCCGCATCTGCCGCGTGTTCGAGGAATGGAGCGGCGACGCGGCGACGCTGGATGCCGCGAGCCTCGGGCCCCTGACCTCCGTGCACGAACTGGCGCTGATGCAGCGCCTGGCCGAATACCCCGAGGTGATCGCCGTCGCCGCGACCGAGCTCGCCCCCCATTTGCTGGTGCACTATCTGGGCGCGCTGGCGGGCGATTTCCACGCCTGGTACAACGCGGAGAAGTTCCTGGTCGAGGACGCCGACGTCCGGCTGGCCCGGCTGGCGCTGGCCGACGCCACCCGCGTGACGATTGTTAACGGTCTTGCCTTGCTCGGCGTATCGGCTCCGGAGACAATGTAGCCATGGCCAAACCCGCATCCCGCCCCGCCAAACGCGGCGGCGCCCCGGTTTTTACCGGCGTTCTGATCGGACTCATTTTCGGCGCCGTGCTCGCAGTCGCCGTGGCGCTGTGGGCCACCGGCGACAATCCGTTCAAGCGCGGTGCGCCCGACGCGGCGCCGCAGCCGGCGACAAAGGACACGCCGGACGTCGCACCCAGCTTCGATTTCTACAAGGTATTGCCGGGCGATGCGCCTCCCACCCTGCCGGATGCCTCGGAACCCGCTGCCGCGACGCATTATTCCCTTCAGGCAGGGGCATTCCAGAATGCCGCCGACGCCGACAACCTCAAGGCGCAGCTTGCCCTGCTGGGCCTGGAAGCCACGATCCAGACCAGCGACCTCGCCGGCAAGGGCATATTTCATCGCGTGCGCGTCGGGCCCTTCAATAGCATGGACGAAGTGGATCGCGCCCGCAGCCTGCTGGCGCAGAACAATATTCCCGCCACGCTGGTCAGAGAAGAACCCAACCCACAGGAGACCCCCTGATGTTCAATCGCGCCCTGGTTCTTATCGCCGCAGCCTTTTTTTCGTTCACCACCTTCGCTGCCCCCGCCGACGAGGCGTTCGAAGGCAACGAATATGCCGTTCTGAAAACGCCGCATGCGGTCGCCACCGGCAAGAAAATCGAGGTGCTGGAATTCTTCTGGTACCGTTGCCCGCATTGTTTCCACCTGGAACCGGGCCTGGAAAAATGGCTGAAAACCCTGCCCGGGGACGCGCAAATCCGCCGCGTGCCGGCCGTGTTCCGGCCCGACTGGATGCCCGGCGCCAAGCTCTACTACACGCTCGAACAGATGGGTCTGCTGGAGCGGCTGCACGGCAAGGTCTTCAATGCCTACCATGTGCAGAACCTCGATCTCAACAATCCCGCCGTGCTGGGCGACTGGATCGCGAAACAGGGGGTAGACCGCAAGAAATTCGAGAGTGTCTACAATTCCTTCTCGACCCAGTCGCGCGCCATGCAGGGTGGAAAACTGGCGAGCGAATACAGCATCAACGGCGTGCCTGCGTTCATCATCGACGGCAAATACACGAGCACGGTCTCGATGACCGGCAGCGAAGCGCGTCTCTTCGAAGTGCTCGACCAGCTCATCGCCAGGGCGCGCACCGAGCGCAAGGGCAGGCCGACCCGATAAGCCGCGCTTGAGCGCCGCCCCGACCGTCTTCATCACCGGCGCCAGCTCCGGTCTGGGCGCGGCACTGGCGCGGCACTACGCGGCACGCGGCGCGCGCCTGGGCCTGGTCGGCCGCAAACCCGAGGCCCTCGCCGCCGTGGCCGCCGGCCTGGATGCCCGCACCTATCTTGCCGATGTGCGCAACGCCACCGAGCTCGCCACCGCGGCTGAAGCCTTCCTTCGCGAGACCGGCACGCCCGATATCGTGATCGCCGCAGCGGGCATCAGCATCGGCACGCTCACCGAAGAAGCCGGCGACCTCGAAATTTTCCGCGCGGTGATGGATGCGAACGTGCTGGGACTGGCACACACCTTCTCGCCCTTCATCGCACCCATGCGGGAAAATGGCGGCGTACTGTGCGGCATTTCCAGCGTTGCCGGCATGCGTGGCCTGCCTGGCGGCGGCGCGTATTCGGCGTCCAAGGCCGCTGCTGCGGTCTACCTCGAAGCGTTGCGGCTGGAGCTGAAGGCCTGCGGCATTGCCGTGGTGGACGTCGCGCCGGGCTATATCGACACGCCGATGACGCGCGTCAATCCCTACCCCATGCCTTTCAGAATGAGCGCCGCTGCTGCTGCCGGGAAGGTTGCCCACGCCATCGACAGGCGTCGTGCGCGCACCGTCATTCCCTGGCAGATGGCCTGGGTTGCACGGATGCTGAAATGGCTGCCGATTCCGGTCTATGATGCATTATTCGAACGGGCTCCGCGCAAACCGCGCGGACTCCCGACATAACAAGCAGGCGACCCATCGGAGGATTTCATGACAACCCCCCTGACACTCATCCTCGTCGACGACCATCCCCTTCTGCGCATGGGCGTCGCCGGCTACATCGAGCAGGAGCCCGACCTTGATCTCGTCGCGCAGATGGCCAACGCCGCCGAGCTGCGCACCTGGCTGGCCACCGGCCACCGCGCCGACGCCGCGCTGCTCGACCGCTCGCTCCCCGACGCCGACGGTCTCGATCTCGTCTCCGACCTGCGCGACCTGGGCATGAAGGTCATCATGCTCACCATCGCCG
>CAZOVQ010000209.1:0-2611 GCA_964583195.1 uncultured Thiobacillus sp. | reverse complement strand
GCGTGATCAACCTGTCGATCAAAGCCCGCGACATGAACGAGCAGGATGCCGCCATGAAGAAGATGGCGTCCGAATCGGCTGCGTCGTCGGGTTCGACCAACCTCGGCGCGCTGCTCAAGGCCAAGCTCGAAAACAAGAACGCCGAATAAACCATGACCAAGTCCGAGCTGATCGCGCAGCTTGCGGCGCGGCATTCGCAGTTCTCGCTCGCGGACATCGAGTTGGCGGTGAAGACGATACTCGAAGCCCTGGCGAAGAACCTGTCGAACGGCGAGCGTATCGAGATTCGCGGTTTCGGAAGTTTCAGCCTGAGTTTCCGCCCCGCGCGCATCGGTCGCAATCCCAAGTCGGGCGAGCGCGTGGAAGTGCCGGCCAAGCACGTGCCGCATTTCAAGGCCGGCAAGGAATTGCGCGACCGGGTGGATTTCCGCGCCTGAGCGGCGAGCGCAAGACGAATCGGCGGCACCCTCATGGGTGCCGTTTTTATTTGTGTTGCCTCTGCGTGGCTGTCGATCCGGGCGGGGGTAAGGGTGAAACGAGACGCGGGACGCAAAGTGCGCGAAAATGCGCGATTCGTTCATTCAGGGAGTCGTACCGTGCTCGAAGCAATACGCAAGCACGCGCAGGGCTGGCTTGCCAAGGCCATCCTCGCGCTGATCGCCGTCACCTTTGCACTGTTTGGGGTGGACTCATACATGCGGGGCGATCGCAGCGGCAGCCTGGTCGCGGAGGTCGGCGATGCGGCGATCCAGCGTGAGGCCCTGGCCGCCGAAATTCGCTCGCATAGCGAGCGCATGCGCGAAACGATGGGGCCGGCTTTCGATCCCGCCGTGACGGAGACGCGCGATTTCCGCAAGCAGGTGCTCGACGACATGATCGAGCGTCTGGCCTTGTTGCAGGACGCGCAGACGCTCGGCGTGGTCACGCCTGACAGCTACGTCGCGTCGATTCTGGCGCAAATTCCTGCGTTCCAGGAAGACGGCCGGTTTTCGGCGCAACGCTATGAAGCGGTATTGCGGCAGAACGGCCGCACGCCGGCGCAATTCGAAAACGAATTGCGGCAGGCCTTCATGCTGGAAGTCATGGCGAGCCCGGTTTCGCTCGCGGCCTTTCCCTCGCGCACCTCGGTCTCGCAAATTTCGCGGCAGGCCATGCAGCAACGCGAAATCTCCTGGGTCGATCTTCCCGCTTCCACGGTGGCTGCGGCAGTCAAGCTCGCGCCTGCCGACGTCGAGCAATACTACGCCGCGAACAAGGCGGCGTTCACCGAACCGGAGCAGGTTCGGGCCGAATACGCGGAACTCAGCCCTGCCGACGCGATGGCGGGGATAGAGGTGGGCGACGCGGCTGTCGCCGACTATTACAAGGCGCACGCCGCTGAATTCGGCCAGCCCGAGCAGCGCAGCGCCAGCCACATCCTCATCGCCGCCGACAAGGCCGACGCCGCCGCCCGTGCCAAGGCGAAGGCGCGCGCCGGCGAACTATACGAGATACTGAAGAAGACGCCGGGCCGCTTCGCCGAACTCGCACGCAGCGAATCGCAGGATCCGGGTTCGGCGGCGGCGAACGGCAGCCTCGGCAGCTTCGCGCGCGGCATGATGGTCAAGCCCTTCGAGGATGCGGTGTTCGCCATGAAGCCGAACGAAATCCGTGGCCCGGTGGAGACCGATTTCGGTTTCCACGTCATCCGTCTCGATGGCATCGAGGCGGCACGCACCGCGCCGCTGGCGCAGGTGCGCGCCGCGGTCGTCGAGACCTTGAAGCGGCAGCAGGCGGAAAAGAAATTCGCCGAGATGGCGGAGAATTTCGGCAACCTCGTCTACGAAAACGCCGATTCGCTCGCGCCCGCCGCGAAGGCGGTCGGCGTTACCGTCCGGCAAACCGTCTGGATGGGCAAAACCAGCGCGCCGCCTCCCTTCGACAACGGCAAGCTCGCCGATGCCCTGTTCGACGCCGAGTCGATCAAGAGCCGGCAGAACACCGAAGCCATCGAGATTGCGCCGGGCATGCTCGTCGCCGCGCGTGTGATCGAGCACCGTCCCGCCCGCGTCAAGCCGCTGGCCGAGGTCAGGCAGGCGATCGAGGCGAAACTGCGCGCCGAACAGGAAGCGAAGCTGCTGGTGCAAAAGGGCGAGGAGACTATCCGGAAACTGGCGAACGGCGAGGAACCGGGGCTCGCCTGGTCGGCCTTCGAAGTAGTGGGGCGGCAGTCGGGCAGGACGCTCGATGCGGCGGGCGTCAAGGCGGTTTTCCGCGCCGACGCCGAGAAGCTGCCCGCCTACACGGGCTACGCGCGCGCCGACGGCAGTTACCGCATCGTCCGCGTGAGCCGCGTGCTGAACCCGGCCACGCCCGACCCTGCCCTGCTGACCTCGGTCGAGGCGGGGGTGATGCAGGCGCAGCAGCGCGCCGACATGCAGGCGATGCTGACGCTCGTCAAGGCGGGACTGAAAATAAAAATAAAGGACGATGCGATCGAGGGGCGCTGAGCCGCCCGCCCATGAAAGCGCGCCCGACGCTTGACGGCGCGCTTTTCAGGCATGGTGGCGCTTCAGTCGGCGCTGCCCATGGTCGTGTTGAAACCGGCGTCGACGTAGGTGATTTCGCCGGT
>CAZOVQ010000208.1:0-2692 GCA_964583195.1 uncultured Thiobacillus sp. | reverse complement strand
GAAACCCCGCCAGATCGTCAATGGAGACATCGGAGGGTTCGGATTTCATTAGCCAGTAGCGCATCATCCCGCCCGCCGGATCAGCGTGCCCACGCCTTCGGGCGTCAGCACTTCGAGCAGCAGGGCGTGCTCCACACGGCCGTCGATGATGTGCGCTGTCTTCACGCCGCTGTTCACGGCATCGAGCGCGTAGCCCACCTTGGGAATCATGCCGCCGGAGATAGTGCCGTCGGCGATGAGATCGTCGACCTCACGCGGGGTCAGGCCGGTGAGCAGTTCGCCCTGCTTGTCGAGCACACCGGGCGTGTTGGTGAGGAAGATGGCTTTTTCCGCCTTCAGCACGCCGGCAATCTTGCCTGCGGCCACATCGGCGTTGATATTGTAGGCGTTGCCCTCGGCGTCGGCCCCCAGCGGCGCGATCACCGGGATGAAATCGCCGGCGTCCAGATGCTGGATCACCTGCGGGTCGATGCCGGTGATTTCCCCCACCTGGCCGATGTCGAGCATTTCGTCGGTCTTGTCCTTGGACGGCACCAGCATTTTCTTGGCGTGGATGAAGTTGCCGTCCTTGCCGGTGAGGCCCACCGCCTTGCCGCCAAATTTGTTGATCAGAGTGACGATATCCTGGTTGACCAGACCACCTAGCACCATTTCGACCACGTCGAGGGTTTCCTCATCGGTGACGCGCATGCCCTGGATGAAATCCGACTGCTTGCCGATCTTTTTCAGGAGATCGGCGATCTGCGGCCCGCCGCCGTGCACCACCACCGGGTTCATGCCGACCAGTTTCAGGAGCACCACGTCCTTGGCGAAGGCCTCCATCAGGTGGCGTTCGGTCATGGCGTTGCCGCCATATTTGACGACGATGGTCTTGTCATAGAAACGCTGGATATAGGGCAGCGCTTCCGACAGGATGCGGGCCTTGTCGGCGGCGGTGTGGGGTGAGGTCATGGTGGATCCGGGTTGGGATTGCGCCGATTCTACGCCAAGAAAAAGGTGGCGCGCGGCCACCTTTTTCTTCGGTCGGGCGCTTATTGGATGTCAAGACGCCTGGCTGCCGCCGCCAGCTTCTTGGGCAGTGTCAGCTCCAGCACGCCATCCAGGTATTTCGCCGATGCGGTGGATTCATCCACCTCATGCTCCAGAACAAAATTGCGGCTGACGCGGCCGACGTATCGCTCGCGGCGCAGGACTCTCTCGCCTTCCCTCTGTTCGCTGCTTTTCTTCACTTCCGCGCTAATGGAGACGGTATTGCCGTCGATCGTGACGTGAATGTCGTCCTTGGCGACGCCCGGCATGTCGGCATGCACGGCATAGACCTTGTCGTCCTCCTTCACGTCCATGCGGATCTGCGGCATCTCCCTGTCCATCTGCACCGGGCGAAAAAAACCGCGGAACAGATTGTCGAACGGGTCGGTTGCTTCGAACGGGTCGCTTGCTTTGTAAGGGTCATAACGGGTGATGTGGGCCATAATGTCCTCCTTGAGACAGGCATTGGGTGATGTGACCAATATGGATCGCTCTTATCGGGTTTCAAGGGGGAAGTTGCTGCTTTGCCCGCCTGCCGCCAGAATGGCGGGCGGTGAGTGATGACGGGTACCCGACACATAATGAACAAGCTCGACGCGACGCGATGGTTGGCCGATCATGGTGACTACCTGTTCCGGGTGGCGCGCCGCCAGCTGCATTCCGACGAGCTGGCCGAGGACATGGTGCAGGAGACCCTGCTTGCCGCGCTGACCGCGCGCGAACGCTTTGCCGGCAATGCCAGTCCGCGCACCTGGCTGACCGGCATCCTGAAGCACAAGATCGTCGACCAGATTCGCCGCCAGGTACGCGAGGTGGAATTGCCGCGTGACGCCAACGGCGAGGAAATGGTCGATGTCCTGTTCCGCTCGGACGGCCATTGGGCCGAGCCGGTGCGGCCCTGGGGCAACCCGCAGACCGAGACGGAGCTCGTTCAACTGCGGCGGGCGCTGGAGGAGTGCGCGGCTCGGCTAAAACCGCTCATGGGCCAGGTTTTCAGCCTGCGCGAAGCGGCCGGCATGGAAACTGGTGCCATATGTAAGGAACTTGGCATCACCCCGACGAATTGCTGGGTACTGCTGCATCGGGCGCGGCTTCACATGCGCCAGTGTCTTGAGGCCAGCGGTTTCAGAGGAGCGGGCACATCATGAAGTGGATGACGACATGCAGGGAAGCAACTGAACTTGCTTCGCGTGCAATGGACGAAAGCCTGTCCATGCGTGAGCGTGTCGCGATGCGCATGCACCTAAAGATTTGTAAAAACTGTAGACGATTCGCCGAGCAGATTCAACAGATGCGTAGACTGTTCAGTGCGGAAATCCCAGACGATTCGTCCCCAGGCTTGTCGGACGATGCCAGGCGACGCATCGAAACAGAATTGCAGAACAAGCTCGATCCCTGAGCTTTTTGCAGGTAACCGGCACCCGCCGGGAGTTTTTTTCACAACGTTGTCAATGAATAGGAGAGTAACCATGTCCACCAAAAAATCCCTGATCGCCGCTGCTGTCGGTACCGCTTTCCTCGCCGGCGTGACGGCCGCGCCCATCGCCGCCGCGGCGGAAAATCCCTTTGCCCTGTCCGGCCTGTCCGCGGGCTACCAGGTTGCGGGTGACGCCAAGGCCAAGGACGGCAAGTGCGGCGAAGGCAAGTGCGGCGGCGCCAAGGA
>CAZOVQ010000207.1:0-2706 GCA_964583195.1 uncultured Thiobacillus sp. | reverse complement strand
TGCCGATCATCACGACGTTGCCGGCGCGGAGTTCCATTGCGGTTTTCATGGGTGTGTATCCTGCGAGCGCGCCCGGATAACGAGCGCCTAGGGGTTTGGGGAAACGGGGAATTCTAACGTATTTTCGACAAAATCCGCCAGCTTGTCGGCGAGCCGTCCGGCCCGGGCCAGCGTGTCTGGCCAGCGCTGCGCACGCTGGGCGATTTCGGCTTGCCACGCTCCCCAGGCCGCCCAGGCGGTGGCTACATCGGGCGCCCCCGGCACCCCATTCCAGCAATGCCACAGATCCTTGACCGCCCTGGCGAGCCCGGCCGACGCATCCTGCAAATACAGGCGCAACAGCGCGTCCAGCTTGTCCCGGTGCGCGCCTTCGGCCTGCGGATAGGCCTGCCACACCAGCGGATGCGCCGCCCACTGCGCGCGCACGCAGGAATCCTCGCCGCGCACGAAATTGAGGTCGCACGCCCACAACAACGCGTCGTAGGCATCCTGATCGGTGAAGGGCAGCACATGCACCTGCAGGGCGCGGCGCACGCGCCGCATGCCCGCGGACAGATCGCACTCGCCCAGCCAGGCCGCGAGTTGCGGCAGCACCCGGCCTTCCGGCACCAGGCAGGTCACGGGCCGGCCGCCGCAAGACCAGGCGTCGAGCAGCGCGGGCAGCGCCGGGTTTTCGTAGGCGAACAGCGACACGCGCAGTTCGTCCGCCCGTGGCGCAGCCAGCCCCAGGCGGCGCCAGTACGCATCCGGGTCAAACGCCGCGCGGCGCGTCAGGTAGTCGTCCTCGACGAGCAGGCCGCCGGTTTCGGCGGTGTAGCCCGGGAAGAAAAAATACTTGGTCAGCGGCAGGCGCGGATGCGGCGACGGCAGGCCGTGATGCGCCGCCACCCAAGCCTCCGCGCTCAAATATTCCAGATTGATCCACGCCGGCGCGGGCGACTTCGCCGCCATCGCCGCCAGATACGTTTCCGGCAGCGCGCAGCCAAAAGCCTCGACTACCGCATGCGCGGGTTCGACGGCGGCAGCGAATGGAGTGTGCCAGGCGCACAGCGTCACGCCTTCGCACCGTTGCGACGGCGCATGCGCCGCAGCCGCCGGCCAGATGCGATGAAACGCCGCCATGTCGTCCACCCAGAGCCTGACCCGCGCCCCGCGCCTGCGCGCCAGGCTACGCGCCAGCCGCCAGGCCACGCCGATGTCGCCATAGTTGTCGATGACCTTGCAGAAGATATCCCAGTCCGGCCGCATGGCGCGCATCCTACTCCAGTCAGCCTGCGTGGAATCTGCGCCACACTCCCGCTTGCCTTGCGTGCATTTTCCGGCTGCGGACTTGTAAAAATCCTGACGCGGGAGTAAAAAGCGCGGAGTTTGGTTTCAAGAACCGCAAGGTTTGGCAATACCGCAGAAGCAGGACCGGTAGCGCGCTTGAATCAGACCGACGGCATATAACAATCCAGCCGTCCCGTCACCCGCCGCTGCATTCGTACTGATCGCGGTTGTGTTTCAAAAGCCAAAGGAGGCGTTTCAATGGCAACAGGTACTGTCAAATGGTTCAGCGATGCCAAGGGGTTCGGTTTCATCACCCCCGATGATGGCGGCGAGGACGTGTTCGCGCACTTCTCTGCCATCCAGACGAATGGTTTCAAGAGCCTGAAGGAAGGTCAGAAGGTGTCGTTCGAAGTCAGCCAGGGCCCCAAGGGCAAGCAGGCTTCCAACATTCATCCACAAAGCTGAGGCGTTTTTCGCGCCAGCAAAAAGCCCCGCTTGAGCGGGGCTTTTTGCTGGCGCGCAAGACTTACATCTTCGCGATCATCGCCTCGGCAAACGCCGAGCACTTCACCTCGGTCGCGCCGTCCATCAGACGGGCGAAGTCGTAGGTCACGGTCTTGGCCTGGATCGCCTTTTCCATGCTGGCGACGATGAGGTCGGCCGCCTCGGTCCAGCCCAGGTGGCGCAGCATCATCTCGGCGGAGAGGATGATCGAACCTGGGTTCACGTAGTCCTTGCCGGCGTATTTCGGCGCGGTACCGTGGGTGGCTTCGAACATCGCCACCGTGTCGGAGAGGTTCGCGCCGGGCGCGATGCCGATGCCGCCGACTTCCGCCGCCAGCGCGTCGGAGATGTAATCGCCGTTCAGATTCAGCGTCGCGATCACGTCGTATTCGTCGGGGCGCAGCAGGATCTGCTGCAGGAAGGCGTCGGCGATCACGTCCTTGATCACGATGCCGCCACGTCCATCAACCCCGGGCAACTCCATCCACGGGCCTTCGCCAATCAACTTGGCGCCGAATTCGCGCGCGGCGAGTTCGTAGCCCCATTTCTTGAAGCCGCCTTCGGTGAACTTCATGATGTTGCCCTTGTGCACCAGGGTCACCGATTTGCGCTTGTTGTCGATCGCGTACTGGATCGCTTTTCTGATGAGCCGCTCCGAGCCTTCGATGGACACGGGCTTGATGCCGATGGCCGAGGTCGCGGGGAAGCGGATCTTCTTGACGCCCATTCCCTCCTGCAAAAACTCGATCACCTTCTTCACGTCGGTGCTGCCGGCTTCCCATTCCACACCCGCGTAGATGTCCTCGGTGTTCTCGCGGAAGATCACCATGTCGACCTTTTCGGGCGCCTTCACGGGGCTCGGCACGCCGGTGAAGTAACGCACCGGACGCAGGCACACATACAGATCGAGCATCTGGCGCAGCGCCACGTTGA
>CAZOVQ010000206.1:0-2778 GCA_964583195.1 uncultured Thiobacillus sp. | reverse complement strand
TTGAATTAGGAGAACGGCTCATCGCGACAGAAAAGAAGCAGACACGCATCAACGGAGAAATTACGGCTCCCGAGGTGCGTTTGCTCGGTGCGGAAGGCGAACAGCTCGGCATCGTGAAACTCTACGAAGCCCTGCGGCAGGCGGAAGATGCAGACCTTGATCTGGTGGAGATTGCCCCCACCGCGCAGCCCCCCGTAGTCAAGATCATGGACTACGGCAAGTTCAAGTATCAGGAAAGCAAGAAACAGCATGAAGCCAAGCAGAAGCAGAAGCAGGTGCAGATCAAGGAAATCAAATTCCGTCCGGGAACCGACGAAGGCGATTATCAGATCAAGCTCCGTAACCTGATCAAGTTTCTGGAAGAGGGTGACAAGACCAAGGTCACGCTGCGTTTTCGGGGCCGCGAAATGGCCCACCAGGAAATCGGCATGGCTCAGCTCAAGCGGATCGAGGCGGATCTGGCCGAGCACGCTGTCGTGGAGCAGTTTCCCAAAATGGAAGGTCGTCAGCTCGTGATGATGCTGGCACCCAAGAAGAAGGTTCCGGCCAAGGCCTGAACGTGTTTTGAGGATCGGCGTTCCCACCCGGAAACGGGTAAAAACGCCACATAAGTGGGGTCGGGTAGTTGAAGCATGCCGCGTCGCGGTGTCACCTGGCCACATGACACAAAGGAAAGCATCATGCCTAAGATGAAAAGCAAGAGCGGTGCCGCCAAGCGGTTCCGTGCACTGGGCGGTGGCGGCTTCAAGCGCTCGCACGCCTTCATGCGTCACATCCTCACCAAGAAAAGCACCAAGCGCAAGCGTCAACTGCGCGGGATGGAAACCGTCAACGCCAGCAACCATAAAGCGGTTGCCCGGATGTTGCCCTACGCATAAAGGAGAAACAGCATGCCACGCGTCAAACGGGGTGTAACCGCCCGCGCCAGCCACAAGAAAATCCTCGACGCCGCCAAAGGCTATCGGGGTCGCCGCAAGAACGTCTTCCGCATCGCCAACGAAGCGGTGATGAAGGCGGGCCAGTATGCCTACCGCGACCGTCGCCAGCGCAAGCGCCAGTTCCGTGCCCTGTGGATTGCCCGCATCAACGCGGCAGCCCGTTCGCACGGCCTGACCTACAGCGTCTTCATGAACGGTCTGTCCCGCGCCGAGATCGGTGTCGACCGCAAAGTGCTGTCCGATATCGCGATCTTCGACAAGGACGCCTTTGCCAAGATCGTCGATCAGGTCAAGGCCAAACTCGCCGCGTAAGCGGTGCCGTCACAGCAAAAAAAGGCCGCAAGGCCTTTTTTTGTTTGCATGAGATCCGGGAAAACTCGCCATGCGCACACCCAATGAAATCGTCGCCGAGGCCCTCGCTGCCATCCACGGCTGCACCGACTTGCAGGCACTCGAACAGGTCAAGGCCGGCTACCTGGGCAAGAGCGGCCAGCTTACCGAACTGCTGAAATCCCTGGGCGGCATGCCCGCCGAGGCGCGCAAGACCGCCGGCGCGCGCATCAACGAGGCCAAGCAGGCCGTCGAGGCCGCACTGAAGGACAAGCGCGAAGTCCTGCAGCAGGCCGAGCTCGACCGCCAGCTCGCCGCCGAAACCCTCGACGTCACCCTGCCGGGACGCGGCCTCGCGCGCGGCGGCCTGCATCCGGTGTCGAAGACGCTCTCGCGCATCCAGGCGCTGTTCCACTCCATCGGCTTCGATGTCGCCACCGGCCCCGAGATCGAGACCGATTTCTACAACTTCACCGCGCTCAACATCCCCGAGGATCATCCGGCGCGAGCGATGCACGACACGTTCTATCTACATAGCGGCGAACTGTTGCGCACCCATACTTCCCCGGTGCAGGTGCGCTTCATGCAGAAACACCAGCCGCCGCTGCGCATCATCGCGCCCGGTCGTGTCTACCGCTGCGACTCCGACGTGACCCACACCCCCATGTTCCACCAGGTCGAAGGCCTGTGGGTGGACGAGAGCGTGTCCTTCGCCGACCTCAAGGGCGTGCTGGCCGACTTCATGCGTAACTTCTTCGAGCGCGACGATCTGCCGGTGCGCTTCCGTCCTTCCTTCTTCCCCTTTACCGAACCTTCAGCCGAAATGGACATCGGCTGCGTGATGTGCGGCGGGGAGGGCTGCCGTGTCTGCTCGCACACCGGTTGGCTGGAGGTGCTGGGCTGCGGCATGGTCCATCCCAACGTGTTCAGACACGTCAACATCGACACTGAACGTTTTGTGGGCTTCGCCTTCGGTCTTGGCGTCGAACGGCTGGCGATGCTGCGCTACGGCGTCGACGACCTCCGACTTTTCTTCGAAAATGATCTTCGCTTCCTTAAACAATTCAATTAACCGCGTGGAGATCATTTCGGCGAAGACTTACCTTCAGGTTAGTCGTAGCCAGAACGACATGCGCTTTCTCAAGCAATTCAATTAACTAGGAGCGCTTTCTCATGCAATTTTCAGAAGCCTGGCTGCGGTCCCTGGTCAATCCCGCGCTCGATATCCCCGCCCTCGGCCACGCGCTCACCATGGCCGGGCTGGAGGTCGAAGCGCTCGAACCGGCCGCCCCCGCGTTCAGCAATGTCGTCGTCAGCGAAATTCTCTCCGCCGAAAAGCATCCCGATGCCGATCGCCTGCGCGTGTGCCAGGTCGACGTCGGCGAATCCAGCCCCGTCACCATCGTGTGCGGCGCGCCCAACGCAGCGGCCGGTCTGAAAGTGCCGTGCGCGCGTCCCGGGGCCAAACTGCCCGGCATCGAGATCAAGGTGGCCAGGGTGCGTGGCGTCG
>CAZOVQ010000205.1:496-2843 GCA_964583195.1 uncultured Thiobacillus sp. | reverse complement strand
CGACAATTTCCTGAGCGCGGACGATTCGGTGAAATACGGTCTGGTCGACAAGGTGTTGACCAGCAGGATGGAAGCATAAGCGCACACAAAGCAAGGAACGGCCATGGCAGACAAAGGTTCGAGCGACAAACTCCTCTACTGCTCCTTCTGCGGCAAGAGCCAGCACGAGGTTCGCAAGCTGATTGCCGGCCCGTCGGTGTTCATCTGCGACGAGTGCGTCGAGCTGTGCAACGACATCATCCGCGAGGAAATCCAGCAGGCCGACAAGCAGAAGGGTGGCGGTTCCGATCTGCCGACCCCGCATGAGATCAGCGGCATCCTCGACCAGTACGTCATCGGCCAGGGCCAGGCAAAAAAGGCGCTCGCGGTCGCGGTGTACAACCATTACAAGCGCCTGCGCAGCAACAGCGGCAGCGGCGAGGTCGAACTCGCCAAGTCCAACATCCTGCTCATCGGCCCGACCGGTTCCGGCAAGACCCTGCTTGCCCAGACCCTGGCCCGTCTGTTGAACGTGCCCTTCGTCATCGCCGACGCGACCACGCTCACCGAGGCCGGCTACGTCGGCGAGGATGTCGAGAACATCATCCAGAAGCTCCTGCAGAAATGCGACTACGATGTCGACAAGGCCAAGCAGGGCATCGTCTACATCGATGAAATCGACAAGATCTCGCGCAAGTCCGACAACCCGTCGATCACCCGCGACGTATCCGGCGAAGGTGTGCAGCAGGCGCTGCTCAAACTCATCGAAGGCACCACGGCCTCGGTCCCGCCGCAGGGCGGGCGCAAGCATCCGAACCAGGAGTTCGTGCAGGTCGACACCAGCAACATCCTGTTCATCTGCGGCGGCGCGTTTTCCGGCCTGGAAAAGGTCATTCGCGGACGCACGGAAAAAGGCGGCATTGGCTTCGGCGCGCAGGTCAAGAATGTCGATGAAACCCGCCGCGACGCGGAGTTGTTGCAACAGGTCGAACCCGAGGACCTGATCAAATACGGACTGATCCCGGAATTCGTCGGCCGCTTGCCGGTGGTGGCGACCCTGGACGAGCTCGACGAGGTTGCGCTGGTGCAGATCCTCACCGAGCCGAAGAACGCACTGACCAAGCAGTTCGCCCGGCTGTTCAAGATGGAAGGCGTCGAACTCGAATTCCGCGAGGAAGCGCTGGCCGCCATCGCCAAGCGCGCCCTGGCACGCCGCACCGGCGCCCGCGGCCTGCGTTCGATCATCGAACACGCGCTGCTGGATACCATGTACGACCTGCCTTCGCTCAAGGGTGTGAGCAAAGTGGTAGTGGACAACGCCCTGATCACGGGCGAAGGCAAGCCCCTGCTGATTTACTCCGAGCAGGACGACCGGCCGCTCGCGGCGGGGGCTTGACGCCCGGGGGAGCGAATCCCGCCGCCCCTACTTGAATTCGTGACCAGCTCCCCCAAATGCGGAGGTGCGTGGGTCGTTTCCGCGCATCCATGATCGTTTCCCCACCCCGGCCCGCCGCTTGCGGGAGAGGGGGCCTTAGTCAACGCTACGCGTTGTTTCACCCTAACCAGACCAGGAAAAAATGATGAGCGACAACACACCCAGGGAACAGATCGAACTGCCGCTGTTGCCGCTTCGGGACGTGGTGGTGTTTCCCCATATGGTGATCCCGCTCTTCGTCGGACGCCCCAAGTCGATCAAAGCGCTGGAAACCTCGATGGAATCCGGCAAGAGCATTCTTCTGGTTGCGCAGAAAACCGCCGCACAGGACGATCCAACCCCGGAAGACCTGTACGACACCGGCAGCGTGGCGACCGTGTTGCAGATGCTCAAGCTGCCCGACGGCACCGTCAAGGTGCTGGTCGAAGGCAACCAGCGTGCGCGCGTGCTGGACGTGACGGATACGGGAACGCATCTCATGGCGCGTGCGGAAATCCTGCCGCCCGAAGGCGAGGAGCGGGTCGAGATCGAGGCGATGCGGCGCGCGCTGTTCACCCAGTTCGACCAGTACGTCAAGCTCAACAAGAAAATTCCGCCCGAGATTCTGACCTCGCTGTCGGGCATCGACGAAGGCGGCCGGCTGGCCGATACCATCGTTGCGCATCTGCCGCTCAAGCTGGAGCAGAAGCAGGAAGTCCTGGAGATAATAGGCGTCGACAAGCGACTCGAACATCTGCTGGGTCTGCTGGAAGGCGAACTCGACATCCTGCAGGTGGAAAAGCGGATCCGCGGGCGCGTCAAGCGGCAGATGGAAAAGAGCCAGCGCGAGTACTACCTCAACGAGCAGGTCAAGGCGATCCAGAAGGAACTCGGCGACATCGAGGAAGGCGCCGAGCTGGAAGAGCTGGAAAAGCGCGTCAAGGCGGCCGGCAT
>CAZOVQ010000205.1:0-486 GCA_964583195.1 uncultured Thiobacillus sp. | reverse complement strand
AAGAAGCCGAAACCAAGGCGATGGGCGAGCTGAAGAAGCTGCGCATGATGTCACCGATGTCGGCCGAAGCGACCGTGATCCGCAGCTACATCGAAGCCATGGTTGGCCTGCCCTGGAAGAAAAAAACCCGGATCAGCAAGGATCTCGTCAAGGCGGAAAAGGTGCTCGACGAGGATCATTTCGGCCTCGACAAGGTCAAGGAACGCATCCTTGAGTACCTCGCGGTGCAGCAGCGTGTCGACAAGGTCAAGGCGCCTATCCTCTGCCTGGTCGGCCCGCCCGGCGTCGGCAAGACTTCGCTCGGCCAGTCGATCGCGCGTGCGACCAACCGCAAGTTCGTGCGCATGGCGCTGGGCGGTGTGCGCGACGAATCCGAGATTCGCGGCCATCGCCGCACCTACATCGGCTCGATGCCGGGCAAGATCCTGCAGAGCCTGACCAAGATCGGCGTGAAGAACCCGCTCTTCCTGCTCGACGAAGTCGACA
>CAZOVQ010000204.1:0-2856 GCA_964583195.1 uncultured Thiobacillus sp. | reverse complement strand
CGCACCGGACGCAGGCACACATACAGATCGAGCATCTGGCGCAGCGCCACGTTGAGCGAGCGGATGCCGCCCGAGGTCGGCGTGGTGAGCGGGCCCTTGATCGAGATCACATAATCCTTCACCGCCTGCACGGTTTCGTCCGGCAGCCACTGGTCGCCGCCGTAGACCTTGACCGCCTTCTCGCCGGCATAGACCTCCATCCAGGCAATCTGCTTCTTGCCGCCGTAGGCCTTGGCCACGGCCGCGTCGACGACCTTCTTCATGGCTGGTGTGATATCGACGCCGGTACCGTCGCCCTCGATGAAGGGAATGATGGGGATATCCGGCACGTTGAGCGTGTTGTCGGGATTGACGGTGATTTTCCGGCCGTGGGCGGGGATCTGGATGTGCGTGCTCATGTTGGGTCTCGAAACGAATAAAATGTGGGTTTTGCCCCCACCGAATGTCGCGTCTTGTTCTATTCAACAAACCTTGGGGCGTACTTTCCCAGTTCACGCCCGAAGGCCGCTGGCAGGGTTTGCGGGATGTCCTTCCGCTGTCGGGTATATACGCAGCCGGACGCCTGGATGCGGACAGCGAAGGCCTGCTGATTTTAACCGATGACGGAAAACTCCAGAGCCGGATCGCCGATCCGCGCCACAAACTGCCCAAAACCTACTGGGCGCAGGTCGAAGGCGTGCCCACGGAGGGCGATCTCGAACCGCTGCGCCGGGGCGTCGATCTCGGCGACTTCGTCACCCGGCCCGCGCAGGCCCGCTGCCTGGACGAACCTGCCGGGCTGTGGCCACGCACGCCGCCGATCCGCTTCCGTGCAGCCATCCCCACACACTGGATCGAACTCGTCATCGCCGAAGGCAAGAACCGCCAGGTGCGCCGCATGACCGCGAAAATCGGCTTCCCCACCCTGCGGCTGATTCGCGCCGCCGTCGGCGACTGGCGTCTGGACGATCTGCAACCCGGCGAATGGAAGGAAATCCATGTCTGACACCCAAACCTGGCTGCCGCACGTCGTCGTCGCCGCGCTGGTTCAACACGAGGGCAGGTTTCTTTTCGTCGAGGAAGAAACCGCCGACGGCCTGCGCCTCAACCAGCCCGCCGGCCACTGGGAACGCGGCGAAACCCTGATCGAAGCCGTGCGCCGCGAAGCACTGGAAGAAACCGCGCACCGTCTCGAACCGACGGCGCTCCTCGGCTGTTACACCACGCACTCCCCGCGCCGCGACATCACCTATCTGCGCTTTGCCTACCTGTGCGACGTCGTCGGCTTCGAACCGGATTACACACTGGATACCGGCATCGTGCGCGCGGTGTGGCTCACGCCGGAGGAACTCGCCGTCCATTCCGTCCCGCACCGCAGCCCCCTGGTCATGCGCTGCGTGCAGGATGTGCTGGCCGGACGGCGCTTGCCGCTCGATTTTGTGACCCACGCATGAGCATTGCGCCCAACAACGGCAAAGTCGTCGTCGGCCTCTCGGGCGGCGTCGATTCCGCCGTCGCGGCGTATCTGCTCAAGCAGCAGGGCTTTGAGGTGCTCGGCGTGTTCATGAAGAACTGGGACGACGACGACGGCACCGACGCCTGCACCGCGCGGCAGGATTTTCTCGACGTACTGGCGGTGGCCGACGTGCTCGGCATCGAGGTCGAGGCGGTGAACTTCGCCAAGGAATACAAGGAACGCGTGTTCAGCTACTTTCTCGCCGAATACCAGGCCGGCCGCACGCCCAACCCGGACGTGCTGTGCAACAGCGAGATCAAGTTCAAGGCCTTTCTGGAAGACGCCGTGGCGCGCGGTGCTGATTTCATCGCCACCGGGCATTACGTCGGCAAGGGGCAGGATGCCGCAGGCAGCGCCACGCTCCTAAAAGCCCGGGATGCCAACAAGGACCAAAGCTACTTCCTCTACCGTCTGAACCAGCAGCAGCTCATGCCCGCGCTGTTTCCGCTCGCCGCCCTGCCCAAGCCGGAAGTGCGCGCCCTGGCCGAGAGAATCGGCCTGCCCAACGCGAAGAAGAAGGACAGCACCGGCATCTGCTTCATCGGCGAGCGCAACTTTCGTGAATTCCTCGAACGCTACCTGCCGCGCGACCCCGGGGCGATGGCCACCCCCGAAGGCCGCGTCGTCGGTCAGCATCAGGGGCTGATGTACTACACGCTGGGTCAACGGCAGGGTCTGGGCATCGGCGGCCAGAAGGGCGGCGATGGCGAACCCTGGTTCGTGGCCGGCAAGGAGCTGGGCAGCAATACGCTTGTCGTCGTGCAGGGCCACGACCACCCCCTGCTGCAACGCAACAGCCTCGGTGCCAGCCAGTTGTCCTGGATCGCCGGCGTGCCCCCCGACCCTGAGCGTTCCTACACCGCCAAGACCCGCTATCGCCAGCAGAACGCCGCCTGCCACATCACCACGCTCTACGACGACACGCTAGAACTCGTGTTCGACGCGCCGCAATGGGCCGTCACGCCCGGGCAGTCTGTCGTGCTGTACGACGGCGAGGTGTGCCTGGGCGGCGGTATCATCACTTAAGCCATTACAATCTCCGCATTCGCCTTCTCAGCCCGCCCCATGTCTCACGCCGAAGCTCCCGCCCCTGCCGCTAACTTCATCCGCAATATCATCGACGAACAGAACGCCGAGGGGAAATGGAGCGGCCGCGTGGAAACGCGCTTTCCACCCGAGCCCAACGGCTACCTGCACCTTGGGCACGCCAAGTCGATCTTCCTGAACTTTGGTCTCGCGCGCGACTACGGCGGCGTCTGCCACCTGCGCTTCGACGACACCAACCCCGAGAAGGAATCGCAGGAATACGTCGATGCCATTTCTGAATCGGTGAAGTGGCTGGGCTTCGACTGGGGCCCGCA
>CAZOVQ010000203.1:0-2896 GCA_964583195.1 uncultured Thiobacillus sp. | reverse complement strand
AAACGCGAAACCGGCAGCTGGAAATGGGTCGGCGTCATGGCCGGCTATCTGTTCGGCCTTGCGTATCTGGCGGCCTTTATCGCCTACCGGGCGGCGGTCGCACTGGGCTGGGTTTGACGCGCCCGACACACGCCCAGCCGAACACGCGACACACTGCTATTGACAATCATTCTCATTAGTATGGTATGGCTTCCAGATTCATCACCCACCGGGAATGGCCATGTACGTCTGTGTCTGCAATAGCGTGACGGATACCGATATCCGCAAGCTGGTTCATACGCACGGCATCACCACCGTCAGCGAACTGGGCGAGCACCTTGGAGTCGCCCGGCAATGCGGCAAGTGCGCCAATTGTGCCCGTTGCGTGTTGAGGGATGCCCGACGCGAAGCACGCGCCGAAGCAGCCTGTGCCAATCTGATGGCCGCCTGACGCCGACGCGAACCGCACCGGCCTGTCGCCACCTCATCCTCTGCCCGCCACCGCACGGTGCCCGGGTCACGCCGCGAAAGCTTGATCTCTTGTGGGGTTTTCCCTTACAATCGCGGGCTTTGGTGAATCCGGGTTGTCCTGCAACGGCTTGTTTCGTTTCAGGTCGCCGGGTTCGAATGTTCCGCTCGTTGCCGGAACCTCACTCACGTTATCAGCGCTTCGCATCACGCCGGGGCGCCAGGAGCAAGAAATATGGCGAATTCCGCCCAGGCCCGCAAACGCGCCCGTCAGGCCACTGCGCAGCGCGACCACAACATGAGCCAGCGCTCGGAACTGCGCACGGCGATCAAGAAAGTCCGCAAGGCGATCGAAGCCGGCAACAAGGCGGCGGCCCAAGCCGTGTTCCAGAGTTCGGTGAGCACCATCGATCGCATTGCCGACAAGGACATCGTGCACAAGAACAAGGCTGCCCGTCACAAGAGCCGTTTGTCGCAAGCCGTCAAGGCCATGGCCTGAATCCAGGCCGGCCGGCAGGCCGACCCCCATGAAAAAACGCCGCAGATGCGGCGTTTTTTCATGGGGGTCGGATGCGTCAGTCGGCGTTTTCGGTGACGAGATCGTTGCTTTGCGCAAAGTTGCGCAGAAAGCGCCAGGCGTTCGGATCGGTGGTTTTCAGTCGGCTGTCCACCACTACGCAGGGAATGCCGTCCAGTGTCCTCGGCTGCACGTAAGGCGAGTAGTTGGTGCGGTTGTTGGGGTCGATTACCGAGAACGCCCCGGCCAGTCGTTCGGCCCAATCGCTCGGGCGGAAACGGCTACCGTGTGCGGTCAGGCCGCGAATGACGAAGGGGGCGTCGTCCATGGAGCGAACGGGCGATAAAGTAAAGAAGTTGACGGATTCTAGCATGCGGCCGGTTGCGGCCGGCTTGCGTGTCCGCCGCGATTTGCCGATACTGGAAGCGTCCGGCAGATTGCCGGGATCATACCAACCGGGGAGGGGCGCAGCATGAAAAATCCGCTGGATTCATTGTGGGGCACGGTCATTTCGGGCGTCGTGCTGACTGGGGTGTTGTTTGTCTTCGTCCGCAATTTCCTGGGCTGAGGAGGCAAACATGGAAAACATCGATCCCGTCGCCGCGTTGGCGCGCTGGATACATTTCATGGCCGGCATCATGTGGATCGGCCTCCTGTATTACTTCAATTTTGTGCAGGTGGCCGCGCTGAAGAGTGCTACCGCCGACGGCACGGCCGCCGGCATCGGAAAACACGTCGCGCCGCGCGCGCTGCTGTTCTTCCGTTGGGCGGCGGTGGTGACCTGGCTGGCGGGCGCGGCACTCCTGGGGCCGCTGTTCACCGATGCCTTCCTGCTCAGAAACGGCATGGGGCCGATCGGCATCGGTGCCTGGCTCGGCACCATCATGCTGTTCAACGTGTGGGGGCTGATCTGGCCGAACCAGAAGAAAATCCTGGGCTTGAAACCGGCGTCCGACGAGGAGAAGAACCGGGCGCGCCGGGTGGCTTTCCTGGCGTCGCGCACCAACACCATGCTGTCCATCCCCATGCTGTTCTTCATGGCAGGCGGCTGGTCGCACCGGGCGCTTTTCGGCCTATAATTCAACACGCTGCAAAATGGAAACGGCGGCCCCGGCCGCCGTTTCCATTTTGTTTTCCCGGGCCGTCGTCCTGACTGTCAGGGCGACTCGCCCCCTCCTCGGCATGAAGCGTCGATTCGCCTCGTCACACAGGGGGCAGGCCGGCAGACAACAGGCAAGGGCTACTCGCGGGCGGCGCGGTTCAAGCTTTCCGCCGTCCGGCGTCTGCCGTATTTCACGTTAACATCGAGAGCCGCATCACGCTGAAGCCGCACGAGGATTTCCATGACGACACATCTGATGAACACTTACGCCCGCCAGCCCGTGGCTTTCGTGCGCGGCGAGGGCGCCTGGCTCTGGGACGAGGCAGGCAAGCGCTATCTTGACGCCGTTGCCGGCGTTGCGGTCAATGGCCTCGGGCACGCGCACCCCAAACTGGTGAAGGCCGTTGCCGAACAGGCGGCTGCCGTCATCCACACGTCCAACCTCTATCGCGTGCCGCGCCAGGAAGAACTGGCCGACCGTCTGTGTGCACTGTCGGGCATGGACAAGGTGTTTTTCTGCAATTCCGGCTGCGAGGCCAACGAAGCCGCGATCAAGCTCGCGCGTCTGTATGGCCACGGCAAGGGCATCGAGGTGCCGACCATCATCGTGATGGAAAAGGCCTTTCACGGCCGCACCATGGCGACGCTCACGGCGACCGGGTCGCGCAAGATCCAGGCGGGCTTCGAACCCCTGCTCACTGGCTTTGCCCGCGTGCCGTACAACGACATCGAAGCCGTGCGTCAGGTCGCCGAGCACAACAAGAACATCGTCGCCGTGCTGCTCGAAGTGGTGCAGGGCGAGGGCGGCGTGAACATGCTGGCGCCGGGCT
>CAZOVQ010000202.1:0-2917 GCA_964583195.1 uncultured Thiobacillus sp. | reverse complement strand
ACCGCCAGCCCGCTGGCGGTTTTTTGTTGGTGCCGCCGGGGATGCACCCATCAGATCGGAGCCTGACCATGAATGCCACCCGTACCGACGACACCCGCATCGAACAAAGCGGCGAACTGCTCGCCCCCATGCAGGTCATGCGCGAACTGCGCGCCAACGAAACCGTGCTTGCCCACGTGGCCCATGCCCGTGCGTCGATCCACGATGTGTTGCGCGGTGCCGACGATCGCATGTTCGTCGTCGTCGGCCCGTGTTCCATCCACGATCCCGCGGCCGCTCTCGACTACGCACGCAAACTGAAGCTGCTGGCCGACGAACTGGCCCACGAGCTCATCATCGTGATGCGTGTGTATTTCGAGAAGCCGCGCACCACCGTGGGCTGGAAGGGGCTCATCAACGACCCGCATCTCGACGAGAGCTTCGACATCAACGAAGGCCTGCGGCTGGCGCGCAAGCTGCTGCTAGAAATCAACGAGATCGGCCTGCCCTGCGCGACCGAGTTTCTCGACCTGATCTCGCCGCAATACATTGCCGATCTGGTGAGCTGGGGTGCCATCGGCGCGCGCACCACAGAATCGCAGTCGCACCGCCAACTGGCGTCGGGTGTGTCGTGCCCGGTGGGGTTCAAGAACGGCACCGACGGCAGCCTCAGAATTGCTGTGGACGCGATCAAGGCGGCGGCGGCGCGGCATCATTTCATTTCCATCACCAAGTCAGGGCACGTGGGCGTGTTCAGAACCTCGGGCAACGAGGACACGCACGTCATCCTGCGCGGCGGAAAAACGCCCAACTACGACGCGGCAAGCGTGGAAGCGGCCTGCAAGGAGCTTGCCGGCGCGGGCTTACGCCAGAACCTCATGATCGACTTCTCGCATGCCAATTCGAGCAAGCAGCACATGAAGCAGATCGAGGTCGGCGCGGATGTGGCAGCGCAGGTTGGCGGCGGCGACACCCGCATCATTGGCGTCATGATCGAGTCGCACCTCAACGGCGGCCGTCAGGATCTGGTCCCGGGGCAAGCGCTGGAGTACGCCAAATCAATCACCGATGCGTGCATCGGCTGGGACGATACTGACCCGCTGCTGCGCCTGCTGGCCAGCGCGGTGAAAAAACGCCGTCTTGCCGCACCGGCGGATGAGGAATGAGCCGCTTCCGGGGTAAAATCGCAGGCGGCGGGCCTCCCCGCATGGCAGTTCCGTGAACCTGGTCAGGTCCGGAAGGAAGCAGCCATAGCGGGTCGCTGTCAGTGCCGGGGTTCCGGCTCGCCACTTGTTTTTTCAGGGACTGGGAATTAGGAACTCACTCGGGAACAGGGGCTTTTGTGCGGCGCCGCCGCTCTCATGAATCGTGGAGCATGGCTCGGCCTTTATTCCCTAGCCCCTAAATCCCAGCCCCTAGCCCCTCACACCATGACTGATCTCTTCGGCGATTCCGTATCCCCCGCCATTGCGCTGGCGCGCAAGTGGCGGCCGCGTGCCTTTGCCGACCTCAAGGGGCAGGAGCATGTGGTGCAGGCGCTGTCGAATGCGCTGACCCAGGGGCGCTTGCACCATGCCTATCTGCTCACCGGCACACGCGGGGTCGGCAAGACCACGCTGGCGCGCATTCTCGCCAAATGCCTCAACTGCGAAACCGGCGTGACCGCCACGCCCTGCGGCGTGTGTTCGGCATGCACGCAGATCGACGCCGGACGCTTCGTCGATCTGCTGGAATTGGACGCCGCGTCGAACACCGGCGTCGACAACATGCGCGAGGTGCTCGACAACGCACAGTACGCGCCGACCGTGGGCCGCTACAAGGCCTACATCATCGACGAAGTGCACATGCTGTCGAAAGCGGCGTTCAATTCGATGCTGAAGACGCTGGAAGAGCCGCCGGCGCACGTCAAGTTCATCCTCGCCACCACGGACCCACAGAAGATTCCGGTGACGGTATTGAGCCGCTGCCTGCAATTCAACCTCAAGCCCATGACGCCGGCGCTGGTGGCGCAGCATCTGGACGAAGTGCTGCAACAGGAGCAGGTGGCCGCCGAACCCGAGGCGCTCGAACTGCTTGCGCGCGCCGCCGCCGGCAGCATGCGCGACGCGCTGTCGCTCACCGATCAGGCCATCGCCTACGGCGGCGGCAAGATCGAAGCCGCCGCCGTCGAAACCATGCTCGGCAGCGTGCGGCGCGACTACCTTTACGACCTGCTCGACGCGCTGGCGGCGCGCAACGCCGACGCGCTGCTCGATCAGGCGCGCACGCTCGCCGAACGCGGCATCGCCTTCGACGCGGGCCTGCAGGATATGGGCACGCTGCTCGCGCAACTGGCGATGCGGCTTGCCGCGCCGGACACCGCTGCGTCCGGCGCCAGCGACGAACGCATGGAAGCTGCCCTCCGGCATCTGGACGCCGAAACCGTACAGCTCTACTACCAGATTGCGCTCAACGGCCGGCGCGACCTGCCGTATGCGCCTGACGAGTTTTCCGGATTCTGCATGACGCTGCTGCGCATGCTCGCCTTTGCACCGGGCGACGCGGGTGTTGCGCTCGGCACGCCGCCCGGCACGGCCCCGGCCGCTGCGACCCCGACGCCGGCCGCGCCGACGACGACCGGACGCAGCGCCGCGCAGCCGGCCAGAGTGCAGCCTGCCGGAGAGCCTCCGCTTGAAGCCTCGCCTGCTGAAGCGCCGCCTGCGCGGCAGTGCCTTGCACGGGAATCCGCGCTAGCCACGGCATGGAATTGGCTCGACGTGGTGGCCGGCTTGCGCCTGGGAGGCATGGCGAAGATGCTTGCCGACCACTGCGAGCTGGTCTCGCAGGCGGGGGAGGGCGTGACGCTGCGCGTCGGCGAAGCGCACAGACACCTGCTCGATGCGGGCTACAAGGACAAACTCGTCGCCGCGCTGCGGGAAAAATTCGGCGCTGCGCTCAA
>CAZOVQ010000201.1:0-2925 GCA_964583195.1 uncultured Thiobacillus sp. | reverse complement strand
CGGCGGCGTTGTCGAGGAAGTAGCGGTCGTGCGTCACCGCCACCACGGTGCCGGGATAGCGGACAAGAAATTGCTCCAGCCACTCGACCGATTCGGCATCGAGGTGGTTGGTCGGTTCGTCCAGCAGCAGCATGTCGGGGTTGGACAGCAGCAACTGGCACAGCGCGACGCGGCGCTTCTCGCCGCCAGAAAGATTGCCGATGACGGCGTCCCACGGCGGCAGGCGCAACGCGTCGGCGGCGATTTCCATCTGCGTGTCGAGGTCGGCCCCGGCAGTGGCGAGAATGGCTTCGCACTTGGCCTGTTCCTCGGCCAGCTTGTCGAAGTCGGCGTCGGGTTCGGCGTAGGCGGCGTAGATTTCCTCCAGCCGCGCCTTTGCCGCGACGATCTCGCCCAGCCCGGCTTCCACCGCCTGGCGCACGGTATGCGCGGGGTCGAGCTGCGGTTCCTGCGGCAGGTAGCCGATGCGGATACCCGGCATCGGGATTGCTTCGCCCTCGATGTCCTTGTCCACGCCGGCCATGATCCTGATCAGCGAGGACTTGCCCGAGCCGTTCAGACCCAGCAAACCGATCTTTGCGCCGGGGAAAAAGGACAGCGAAATGTCCTTCAGGATTTGCCGCTTGGGCGGCACGATCTTGCCGACCCGGTTGAGAGAGTAAACGTATTGCGCCATGGGAATTTGTGAGTAAGTGAGAAGGTAAAAGCAGGATTACATGTAGGCTGGGGAGGCAAGGGGGTGAAAAAACCTCCCCTTTCTCCCTTACCTCCCTGTCGAATTATTTTTTCTCTACCGGGCACGCCGCGAATTCGCAGCGTGGCCCGTTGCGGCTGACGTAACTGCCGTCGGCACAGGCTTTGACATCAGCCGGGCACATGACCATGTCTGCCGTGGGTGGGGGCGGCGGCGGCCCCGCAGGCGAGGGCTTGCCGGCCTTGGCCGGTGCGGGACTCTGGCACCCCGCCAAGGCCAATAGCACGGAGAGTGCGACACCGCGCGCGATCACGACAGTTCCTTGTCGAGCTGGGCGCGCAGCTTGTCGAAGTCGAGTTCGCCGAGTTTCTGGTCGAGGACGCTGCCATCCTTGCCGATGAGGAAACTGGTGGGCGTGAGCTGCACATCGCCGAAGGCGCGCGCATGCTCGCCGGTTACATCCAGCGACACCGGGAACGGCAACTGCCGCGTCTGTACGAAGTTGGCGACGTAGTTGGGCGGGTCATAGCTCATCGCCACAGCAACAATTTCAAACCCCTTGTCCTTGTAGTCACGGTAGGCCTCGATCATGTCGGGCATTTCCTTCACGCAGCCCGGGCAGGACGTGGCCCAGAAATTCACCAGCACGACCTTGCCGCGCAGTTGTTCGAGCGAGAGCTGTTTGCCGTCGAGCGTGGTGAAGGTGGCGGCCGGGGCCTGCGGTTTCTGGGTGAGGGCGTAAGCCAGTGCGCCCAGAATGGCCAGCACAAGCAATGCAACGAGGAGGGATTTGGAGGTTTTCACGGCGCGTCCTTGGAATGAAAGTGTCTGCTTACTCGGCCTGATACGACCGGGCCAGATCGACATAGTGCCCAGCCGAATAGTTGAAGTAGGCGATCTCGGCTTCGGTGAGTGGCCGCACGGCCTTGGCGGGGCGGCCGAGGTACAGATGCCCGGATTCCAGCACCTTGCCTTCGGGCACCAGTGAGCCCGCGCCGAGCAGTACATGTTTTTTGACCACCGCGCCGTCGAGAATGATCGAGCCCATGCCGATGAGACATTCGTCTTCTATCGTGCAGGCGTGCAGGATGACGGTGTGGCCCACGGTCACGCGATTGCCGATCGTGAGCGGCCCGCCGTCGGGATGGGCTGGCGTCCTGTGCGACACATGCAGCACGCTGCCGTCCTGGATGTTGGTCGCCTCGCCGATGACAATCGAATTGACGTCGCCGCGGATCACCGCGCCCGGCCACACCGAGGCATCGCGGCCGAGCGTCACCTCGCCGATCACCGTGGCGCGCGGGTGCACCCAGGCCCCCGCCGCCAGGTCGGGCGCCATGCCGTGATGCGGGGCCAGCGGGGAATCGTAAACCTTGTCGGTCATGGGGTTGAAAATCGGGTTGCCGGGCCGAAAGTATAATTCCCCCTCCTCCCAGTAATGCGTGCCGCCATGAATCCGCTCCTCGATTTTTCCGCCCTGCCCCGCTTTGCCGAGTTCAAGCCCGAATTCGTCACGCCTGCCATCGACCAGTTGCTGGCCGACTGCCGCGCCGCCGTGGCGCGTGCCGAAGCGGCCGACACCCCGGCAGACTGGGACGCCTTCGTCGCGCCGCTGGATGACGCTAACGAAAAACTCGGCCGCGCCTGGGGCCAGGTATCGCACCTGCATTCGGTGATGGATACGCCCGAGCTACGCGAGGTCTACAACGCCAATCTGCCCAAGATCACGGTGTATTACGCCGAATTGGGACAGAACGAAGCGCTTTTCGCCAAGTTCAAGGCGCTGCAAGCCAGCCCCGGCTTTGCCGCGCTGTCGGCCGCGCGCAAGAAAATCGTGGAAAACGAACTGCGCGATTTCCGCCTGGGCGGCGCCGAGCTGCCGGACGACAAGAAGGCCCGCTTCATGCAGGTGCAGGAGGAACTGGCGCAGCTGTCGGCCAAGTTCGAGGAAAACCTGCTCGATGCCACCAATGACTACCACCTCATCATCGACGACGCGTCCGAACTGGCGGGAATTCCCGACGACGTGCTGGCGATGATGAAGGCGGCCGCCGAAGCGGACGGCGGCCACCCCGATAACAAGCGGGGCTGGAAAATCACCCTGCAGATGCCGTCCTACCTGCCAGTGATGCAATACGCCGACAGCCGCGAACTGCGCCAGATTCTCTATCGCGCTTACGTCACCCGCGCGTCCGAATTCGGCAAGGCCGAACTCGACAACACGCCGCTCA
>CAZOVQ010000200.1:0-2977 GCA_964583195.1 uncultured Thiobacillus sp. | reverse complement strand
TGGCGCGCGCCGTGCGCGTGGCCGGCAAGGTCGAACCGGTGTTCGTCGAACAGGTGGCCGATGTGGCGGCGACGATACGCGATCTGGCGCAGGAAGGTGACGTGGTGCTGGTGATGGGCGCCGGCAGCATCGCCCAGGTTGCGCCGGCACTGGGAGAGAACCATGCAGCATGACTATCGCATGGACGAACCGGACGCCACCGGCGGCGGGCCGGCGCTGCGTGGCCGCTTTCTCTACAACGAGCCGATGAAGCATCACGTCTCGTGGCGTGCAGGCGGCGCGGCGCGGCGCGCGTACATTCCCGCCGACCTCGAAGACCTGGTCTGGCTGGTGCGCTCGGTGCCCTCGAACGAAGCCATCCACGCGGTGGGGCTGGGCAGCAATCTGCTGGTACGCGACGGCGGCGTGTCCGGTGTCGTCATCCTGCTGCACGGCGTGTTGAAGAAACTGGCCATCGAATCGCGCACGCAGGGCCTGCCGCCTGTGCCGGCGGGTGAGGAGACGACGCTGATCTACGCGCAGGCCGGGGTGGCCGCACCCAAACTCGCCCGCTTCGCCGCCAACCACGATCTCGTCGGCGGTGAATTCTGGGCCGGTATTCCCGGCACCGTCGGCGGCGCCATCGCCATGAACGCCGGCTGCCACGGCAGCGAAACCTGGGACAGGCTGGTGCAGGTGCAGACGCTCGACCGTCTGGGCAGGCTCAGCGAGCGCCTGCCGCAGGAATACGTCACCGGCTACCGGCATGTGGCGCTGAAACAGCCGTATGCGCATCCCGACCTGCCGCACCAGACGGAAGCCGCGAACGCCGCGCTGCGCCTGTCCGTCCCGATCGACGAATGGTTCATCGGCGGCTGGTTCCGCCTGCAAAAAGGCGACGGCACGGCGGCGCGTGAAGTCATCAAGCAATTGTTGAAGCAGCGCATCGCCTCGCAGCCGCTGCAACAACCGAACGCCGGATCGGTGTTCCGCAATCCGCCCGGCGATTACGCCGCACGCCTGATCGAAGCCTGCGGGCTCAAGGGCCACCGCATCGGCGATGCGCAGGTTTCGGACAAGCACGCCAATTTCATCGTCAATCTCGGCCGCGCCACGGCAACCGAGATCGAACGCCTGATCGAACACGTGGAAGACACCGTGGAAGCGCGCACCAACGTGCGGCTGATCCGCGAAGTGCGCATCATCGGAGAACGGCAGTGAAGAAGTTCGGTAAAGTCGCGGTGATGCTGGGCGGCACTTCGGCCGAGCGTCCGGTGTCGCTCAACAGCGGAAACGCGGTGCTCGCCGCCCTGACGCGCCAGGGCATCGATGCGCATCCTTTCGACCCCGCTACCCGCACCCTGGGCGACCTCATCGCCGGCGACTTCGACCGTGTCTTCATCGCCCTGCACGGACGCCACGGCGAGGACGGCTGCATGCAGGGCGCGCTCGAACTGCTGGGCCTGCCCTACACCGGCAGCGGCGTCATGGCCTCGGCACTCGGCATGGACAAGTGGCGCACGAAACTCCTCTGGCGCGCCGCCGGCCTGCCCACCCCCGACTGGGCGATCCTCGCCGCCGACAGCGATTTCACGGCCATCGAAACACAGCTCGGTCTGCCGCTCTTCGTCAAGCCCGCGCGCGAGGGTTCCAGCATCGGCATGAGCAAGGTGACCCAGGCAGGCACGCTGCAGGTTGCCTACGATACCGCCGCCGAACACGACAGCCTGGTGCTGGCAGAAAAATTCATCGACGGCCCGGAATTCACCGTCGCCATCCTGAGCGCCGCCGCGCTGCCGCTCATCCGTCTGAAACCCGCACAGGACAAGGCATTCTACGATTTCGATGCGAAATATCTGCGCGACGACACGCACTATCTCTGCCCTGCCGGCCTGCCGGAGGCACAGGAACAGGCACTGCGACAGCTTGCGATGGACGCTTTCCGCCTGCTCGGCGGAAGCGGCTGGGGACGCGTCGATCTCATGCTGGACGGCGCCGGCAATCCCTATCTGCTCGAAGCCAACACCTCGCCCGGCATGACAGACCACAGTCTGGTGCCCATGGCCGCACGCGCCGCGGGCATGGATTTCGACACACTGTGCCGGACGATCCTGGAGCAAACCTTGTCATGAGCCGCGCCCCCGAACTCGACGCCTATCCCATGTGCCGGATCGCGCGCGCCCTGACCTGGGGGGCGTTGGGCCTGCTGGCTTACGGCGCGCTTGCCTGGCTGGCGGCGCGGCCCAGCTTCGCCCTGCGCACCGTCGAGGTGATGACACCGACGCGGCATGTGACCGAAGCGCAGATTCGCCTGGTCGCCGAACGCCGCGTGCACGGCACGTTCTTCACTGTCGACCTCGAACGCGTGCGCGAAAGCCTGGAAAAGCTGCCCTGGGTGCGCGAAGCGCGGGTCGAGCGCCGCTGGCCCGACACACTGGCGGTTTCGCTTGTCGAGCGCGTGCCGCTCGCGCGCTGGAATGACGAGGCGCTGGTCGATGCCGAAGGCAGCGTGTTCGTCGCCGCCGTGTCGGACAAGCTGCCGCGCCTGTGGGGGCCGGAAGACAGCAGCGCCGAAGTGGTCGAAGCCTACCGGCGTTACGCCACGACGCTTGCCCCGCTCGGATTTTCCATCCTAGAACTGCGCTTGAGCGCGCGCCGCGCCTGGCGCATGCGGCTCGACGGCGGGATGCAGATCGCGCTGGGCCGCAATCAGGCTGACGCCCGGCTGGCCCGCTTCGCGCGCCTGTATCCGCGCCTGTTCGATGCACGCACATCCGGTGGCGGCGCATCGCCCGCGGTCGCACCGGTCGCGATCGACCTTCGTTATCCGGATGGATTCGCCGTGCGCATGCCGGAAGGCCGCATGCCGTCCCGCTTCGTTCCGCACACCCCGGCCGCCCCCCCTTCACCGAGCACAACATGAGCAAACCCAGAGACTCCAGAAACCTGGTCGTCGGCCTCGACATCGGCACCTCCAAGATCGTCTGCATCGTCGCCG
>CAZOVQ010000199.1:0-2981 GCA_964583195.1 uncultured Thiobacillus sp. | reverse complement strand
GCGCGGCCGTCGTGCTCTCGGACCTGGGCGAGCCCAACGCGCCCTTTCGACGCATCAGCGGTGCCGATCTTGGGCAGCCGTTCGTGGATGTGGCCTATCTGCGCGCACTGCACGCACGCTGACCCCTAAAGGGTGAACGTGATCGAAGGCTCGAAGCTCAGTATCCATGCGCCCTGTACAAGGGGGATGCGCGGTCAACTGCGGTTTTTGGTTCATGCTGCGCCCGGCGTCGATGCTGCCATTGGAAATGGCAGCCCGATCCACGCCACTACAGCACACCGCCGGAGCCTGACTGGCGTCAATAACGCCGCGTCAAGGTCATGGTCTGTCCGTCACGCTGCATTTCCATGCGATTGAGGAAGCTCATCCCGAGCAGGGGCACGGCAAGCCCGCTCTCGACCACGACGGCGTCGACCTGATTGAGGGTGATACCTCCCACCTTCACCACGTTCAGGGTCACGTACCAGGCGGACACAACGCCACCCGCGGTGCCCACCGTGCCTGCCCGGCCCGATTTGTAATCGATGCCCAGCCTGCGGGCATCGGCTGCACCGAGCGCTACGGACGTGGCGCCGGTATCCACCAGGAAGGTCAGGGGATAGCCGTTCACCGAGCCCGCGGCGACGAAGTGCCCCCGCGCATCGGCGGCCAGCGTTACGCTCTGTCGCTCGCTCTGTGGCGCCCTCGAGGCAACCGACTGCCCCATGCCTAGCGTGCGCGGCGCGCCGTTCACTTCGAAACGCGCGCTGAGCGAATCGGCGGCGATCAGTTTCACGCCTGCGAGGGTCTGGCCCACGGCGATCATGCGCGGTTTGCCGCCGTCTATACTGACGACCGCCTTGTCCTTGAAAAGGCCCACGACCGAGAGACTGGTGGCCGCCGCCGGCGTGCAGACCAGGCTGCCTGTCGTTATGATGAGCGCCAGTGCTTTACGCGAGTCCGTCATCGTGCATCCCATTCTGATTTTCCGCCATTCCGCGACCGAAGGTCCGGGGTATTTCACCACATTTCTCGCGCGCCACGGCATCCCGTGGACGCTGGTACGCATCGACGCCGGCGACCCGGTTCCCGGCAATCTGGAAGGCGTGTCCGGTCTGTGCCTGATGGGCGGCCCCATGAGCGTGAACGACGATCTGCCCTGGATTCCGCCACTGCTCGACCTCATCCGCGCGGCCATCGCGCGAAACCTCCCCGTCATCGGCCACTGTCTCGGCGGGCAGTTGATGTCGAAGGCGCTGGGCGGCAGCGTCGGCGCCAACCCGGTCAAGGAAATCGGCTGGGGCGACGTACACGTCGTCGATTCCGCCGCGGCGCGCCCGTGGCTCGGCGATCTCGACGGCCCGACGCCCGTGTTTCACTGGCACGGCGAGACCTTCACCCTGCCGCCGGGTTCGACGCGCATTCTGGAAAGTGCACACTGCGCCAACCAGGCCTTCGTGCTGAACGGACGCCACCTCGGCATGCAATGCCATGTCGAAATGACAGCCGAACTCGTCGCCAGCTGGTGCGACGGAGGTGCCGACGAAATTGCCGCCAGCGCCAGCCCGGCGGTGCAGCCCCCCGCGCTCATCCTGCACGACGTCGAAGCGCGCGTCGGGCGTCTGCACGACCTGGCCGACAAAATTTATTCCCGCTGGATTCAAGGACTTGAGGCCGCCGCCCCGGTATCTTCCCAAGTACCGGCTGGACAGCCGCCAGCCACGGCGTAGGATGGGCGGCGCGGCCCCCGCCGAACGGTCATGGCGAATCGTCGCCCCGATGACGAAACAGCGATTCGCCATGACCGCCCCCCTGCCCCCCGCTTGCGGGAGAGGGGGATTCTGTCAACGCTGCGCGTAGTTTCACGCGAAAACAGGCTACACGGAACACTGGAGGAATCATGCAAACCATCGACTACACCAACTTCGATTTCGGCGAACGCCTGCAAGGCTTTATCCGCGAGGTCATGAACTACGGCGGCACCCCGCGCACCGAGGCCGATCTCACCGAGGGGCAAAAGGTCTTCATCCGGGCCGTCAGGCGCGAAATGGTCAAATACGCCGACCCCCATCGCCACGGTTACCCGCACAATCTCCTGGAGCAGATGGAATCCTTCACCCGCACCGTCGGCGATCTCCACAATTCCTATTTCGACGCCGGCATGCGCAAGGTCAGCGACTGTCTCTACAACCGCTGGAAAATGCTCTACGAAGAGACCAAGAAACTCGCCGCCGCCGGGGGCGACACCCAGCCCGCCTGGGTCGACGTCATCAAGACCGAGCAGAGCGACATGCCCGCCTTCTTCGATGCCTGAATCACCCCCGCGCCCCGTCCCGAGGCACGGGCGCCGGGACGCTGCACAGCACCCGTCCGCGCGCGTAGGCTGCAAGGCCCCCTGATGGATTATCCGGGTTGAACCTGCAAAAAAAAGCCCGGTCCGCCGGGCTTTTTTTCTGTCCTTCCCAATATCAAACCCGCTTATCCTCAAATAAAAATAAAGGATTATTCAGCCCCTGACCCCGGTGCTATGCTGCCCGCACTCAAAATATCCCCAAGTGTCCGAGGAGACAGCATGTCCAAACTGGTACGCCCCCATGGCGGCGGCGAACTCAAGCCCCTTTTGCTGACCGGCACCGCGCTCGAAGCCGAAAAGGCCCGCGCCGCTTCCCTGCCCAAGCTCAAGATGAGCTCGCGCGAAACGGGCGACCTCATCATGATGGGCATCGGCGGCTTTACCCCGCTCGACGGGTTCATGACCAAATCCGACTGGCAGGGTATCTGCGACGGCTACAAGATGGCGAACGGCCTGTTCTGGCCGATTCCCGTGACGCTCTCCACCGACGACGAAACGGTCAAGGCCGGTGACGAAGTCGCGCTGGTCGACGGCGAAAGCGGTGCGCTCATGGGCACCATGAAGATCACCGAGAAATACGCCATCGACAAGGCCCACGAGTGCATGCAGGTCTACAAGACCACCGACCTCGAACACCCCGGCGTGAAAA
>CAZOVQ010000198.1:0-2982 GCA_964583195.1 uncultured Thiobacillus sp. | reverse complement strand
AAAGCGGACAATTCAAAAGCTACAGAACCGGACAATTCTAAAAATCCGCGACAGCTATGTGGTATCGACCCTACTCCACGATGGCCTCATCCCCATGACACGTACATCCCGGCTCGTTGCTGGGGGCGTTGTCGCAGCACACGATCTTGCCTGCGCGGCAGCCGCAGACGCCCTTGTTCTTTTTGCAGCAGGCGAGCTGGGCGACCTGGATGCTATCCCTGACGGTCGAAGTGGCGCAGATGGGAGGGGGCTGGTCGGCCTTGAAGTCGAAGTCTGTTGGCGCGGCGGCGGCGAAGCCGGGAAGGGCAAGGCAGAAGGCGGCGAGACTGGGGATGAGGTGCGGACGCATGACGGATTTCCGTGGAACGAAAGTGCCACTATAGCGCGGGACGCTCACGGGCAGTTGTCAGCGATGGCCTTGCGGGTGCGGGCGAGGGCTTCGGCGCGCGTGGCTTCGTTCATGTAACTGCGCTGACCGCCGGCTCCGGAAGTGTAGACGCGGGCACTGTTCTGCAGGGTGCCGAGGTTGGAACGGGCCTTTTCACAGTTTTCGCGCTTGGCGCGCGCCTGCCGGGCGGCTTCCTCGGTTTTGACCCGGGCGGCCTCGGCATCGCTGCGGCGTTTCTGAAAGGCTTGCTCGCCTGCTTGGAGCGACTGCATGCTTTCTTCCGTGGCGCGTCCGGAAGCGGGTGAGTCGATGGTTTGTGCGTCTACCGTGGGCGGCTGGTCGGAATAGTGCGCTTTGCCCTGGCTGTCGGTCCACTTGTAAATTTCGGCCGATACGGGCAGGGCGAGCCCCAGCAATGCGAAAAATAAAAGCCTTCCGGCACGGGTCCGGAAGGCTGCTTGCGGGTTGGCGCGGACAGAGTCAGTCACCGAGTTTCAGCATGGGATAGTTTAGCTGGGCGAGGCCCTTCTGCACATGATCGCTGGCAAGCTTGGCCTGCTTCAGCACCGTGGCGCTGTCGGCCTGGGTGGCGGCGGTTTCGGCAGCCTTGAGCGCGTTCTCCGCGGTGGTCCACAGGGCGTTCTTGGATTTGGCGTCCTTGACATCCGCCTTCGCCTTGTCCAGCGCAGCCTGGGCTTCGGCGCTCAATGAGGGCTTGGCGGCTTCGACCGGAACGGCAGACGGGGCGCTGCTGCTTTTGTTCCCGTAGGTGTCGGCACAGCCGGCGAGGCAGAGCAGGGAGGCGGAGGCCAGGGCAAGCACAACTTTGGACATTGTTTTATCTCCTCGATAGGGTACGGCGTTCAACGATGGGGGCGACATGCACGCCCGGATAATCGCAATATTTGCGCAAAGTTAGCGGTATCGCCCCTCGGAGTCAACCGCCCGCCCGATTATTGAGTTTGGTAGATTCCAACCAGCTCCGGCGATGGAGGACGCGGTTTGTGCGGGCAGGGGGGGCTGCGTATAATCCGGCTTTGCGTTGAGGTAAAGCCCATGCGTGTTCTTCAAAAAGCGCTGACGTTCGACGACGTTCTGCTCGTTCCTGCCCACTCTGCCGTTCTTCCGCGTGAAGTCAGTTTGTCCACGCGACTGACCCGCTCCATTACCCTGAATCTTCCGCTGCTGTCGGCCGCCATGGACACGGTGACCGAGGCGCGTTTGGCGATCGCGCTGGCACAGGAAGGCGGTATCGGCATCATCCACAAGAACATGAACGCGGAGATGCAGGCCGCGCAGGTGGCGGCGGTCAAGCGCTTCGAGTCCGGCGTGGTGAAGGACCCCATTACCGTCGCGCCGAAAATGACCGTGCGGCAGGTGCTCGACATCACTCGCGCCAAAAGGATTTCGGGCCTGCCGGTGATCGAAGGCGGCAAGGTGGTCGGTATCGTCACCAACCGCGACCTGCGTTTCGAAACCCGTCTCGACCAGGCCATCGCCGACATCATGACGCCCAAGGAGCGGCTGGTGACGGTGAAGGAGGGTGCGAGTCTGGACGAGGCGACGGCGCTGCTGCACAAGCACCGTCTCGAGCGCGTGCTGGTGGTGAACGACGCGTTCGAGCTGCGCGGTCTCATCACCGTGAAGGACATCCAGAAGTCCAGCGAACACCCGATGGCGTGCAAGGACGCGATGGGGCGGCTGCGCGTCGGCGCGGCAGTCGGCACCGGCGAAGGCACCGAGGAGCGTGTCGCCGCGCTGGTCGGGGCGGGCGTGGACGTGATCGTCGTCGACACCGCGCACGGCCATTCCAAGGGGGTGCTCGACCGCGTGCGCTGGGTCAAGCAGAGCTTTCCCGATGTGCAGGTGATCGGTGGCAACATCGCCACCGCCAGTGCTGCGAAGGCACTGGTCGACCACGGTGCGGACGCGGTCAAGGTCGGCATCGGCCCCGGCTCGATCTGCACGACACGCATGGTCGCCGGCGTAGGCGTACCGCAGATTTCCGCAGTGGCCAACGTCGCCGACGCCCTGGCGGGCAGCGGCGTGGGCGTGATCGCCGACGGCGGCATCCGCTACTCCGGCGACATCGCCAAGGCACTGGCGGCCGGTGCCAGTTGCGTCATGCTGGGCGGTCTGCTGGCTGGCACGGAGGAAGCGCCGGGCGAAGTCGAACTGTTCCAGGGCCGTTCCTACAAATCCTATCGCGGTATGGGTTCGCTCGGCGCAATGCAGCAAGGCTCCAGCGACCGCTACTTCCAGGACAACGAAAAAAGCGCCGAAAAGCTCGTGCCCGAAGGCATCGAAGGCCGCGTACCCTACAAGGGCAGCGTGCTCGGCGTGATTCACCAGATGATGGGCGGTCTGCGCTCATCGATGGGTTACCTCGGTGTTGCCAGCATCACCGAGATGCACGAAAAGGCTGAGTTCGTCGAAATCACCGGCGCCGGCATCCGCGAATCGCACGTCCACGACGTGCAGATCACCAAGGAAGCGCCGAATTACCGCGTGGAGTAGGGGCTAGGGATTAGGAGCTAGGGTTTAGCGTGAAAGAAACGTGTTCTGAGGCGAACGCGTCCCTGGCCGATGAAGGC
>CAZOVQ010000197.1:0-3010 GCA_964583195.1 uncultured Thiobacillus sp. | reverse complement strand
AAAAAGCCGGCTTCAAACCGGCAGTGGCCGAAATCACCATGCGTCCCGAAGGCGAGACCGAACTCGCCGGCGATGACGCAGTGAAGATGCAGAAGATCCTCGACGCGCTGGAGGTGCTCGACGACGTGCAGGATGTTTACACCAACGCCGTGTTGCCGGAGTAAACTTTTCCCAGCTACCCGCGCGGAGCCGCGCCATGAACGAGCATGACTATCACGACAGAATTACAGTCGATCCCGCCAGGCGCGGCGGCAAGCCTTGCGTGCGCGGCCTGCGCATCACGGTATACGACGTACTGGAATGGTTGGCGTCCGGCCAGACGCGCGATGAAATCCTCGCCGATTTCCCTGAACTCGAAGCTGACGATATCTTTGCCTGTCTCGCTTTCGCAGCAGACCGTGAGCGCCAGCTGGTTTCTGTTCGTTGATGAAGCTACTGCTGGACGAAAAACTGTCCAGACGGCTGGTGCCTTTTTTACAGGATGCTTATCCGGGGTCGAGCCAGGTGGTACTGCTCGGACTCGAACGCGCGAGCGACCACGACGTTTGGCGCTATGCGGGTGAACACGGCTATGTGCTGGTGACGCAGGACGCCGATTTCTACGATCTCAGCCTCGCGCACGGCTTGCCGCCCCCGGTGTTGTGGGTGCGTGCGGGCAACGCGGCGAAATCGACGATTTTGCAACTGCTGATTGAGCGTGCCGAAGCGATCAAGGCAGCGTTCGAGCACGGCGCGGCTTGCGTCGAACTGTTGCCGTGAGCGCGCACCGCATCCTCGGCATCGACCCCGGCCTGCGGCACACTGGCTTCGGGGTGATCGAACAGACCGGCCAGAAACTGGCCTACGTGGCGAGCGGCGTCGTCAAGAGCGGCGAGGGCGAATTGCCCGCCCGTCTCGGGGTGCTCTTCGCCGGACTCAATGAGGTCATCGCCAGCTACCAGCCCGACACCTGCGCGGTGGAAATCGTCTTCGTCAACGTCAACCCGCAATCGACGCTGCTCTTGGGGCAGGCGCGCGGCGCGGCGATCTGCGCGGCGGTGTCGAATGAATTGCAGGTGGCCGAGTACACCGCGCTGCAAATCAAGCAGGCAGTCGTCGGCCATGGCAAGGCAGCAAAAGAACAGGTACAGGAAATGGTCAAGCGCTTATTGAGTCTTCCCGCCGCACCGACCGCCGACGCCGCCGACGCGCTGGCGTGCGCCATTACTCACGCCCACGGCAGCCGCCTGGGCACACAATCGACCGCGGGCTATCGCGTTCGCGGCGGGCGGCTGGTTTGAACAAGGATTTTTCATGACAGACAGCATCATTTTGATCGGATGCATCCGATGATCGGGCGGATCAGACCTGAAGGATTCGCCCTGTGATCGGGCGTATCACCGGCACCCTCGCCGCCAAACAGCCGCCGCAGGTGCTGGTGGACTGCAACGGCGTCGGCTACGAAATCGACGTGCCGATGAGCACTTTCTATAACCTGCCCGCCATCGGTGAGAAGGTCAGCCTGCTGACGCATCTGGCGATCCGCGAAGACGCGCATTTGCTGTACGGCTTCGGCAGCGAAATCGAGCGCGCGGCATTTAGGGAACTGCTGAAAGTCTCCGGCATCGGCGCGAAAACCGCGCTGTCGGTGCTGTCCGGCCTGAGCGTGAATGACTTGTCCGCCGCCATCGCCGCGCAGGAAACAGGCCGCATCGTCAAAGTCCCCGGCATCGGCAAGAAAACCGCCGAGCGTTTATTGCTCGAACTTAAGGGCCGCCCTGTTTTTGCCGGCGCGATTGCCGTCACGCCGGGCGAAGCAAGCGTGTCGGACGATGTGCGGCAAGCGCTGCTGGCGCTGGGTTACAACGACAAGGAAGCCACCGCCGCGATGCAGAAACTGCCTGCCGATTTGCCGGTGTCGGAGGCGATCCGGCAGGCGTTGAAATTGTTGTCAAAAGCATGAGCCGGAATCAACGGTCGCCGCACGCATGAAACTCACGCAATACCAGGTGGACGCCTTCGCCAGTCGCGCCTTCGAAGGCAATCCGGCTGCCGTGTGTGTGCTTGAGAGCTGGCTCGACGATGCGCTGTTGCAAGCTGTCGCGGAAGAAAACAATCTGTCCGAAACGGCGTTTTTGGTGGCATCGGACAAGGGCTTCCAGTTGCGCTGGTTTACCCCTGTCAAGGAAGTTGATCTGTGCGGCCATGCCACGCTGGCGGCGGCGCACGTCCTGTTCCACCACCTGGCATACGCCGAACCGGTGGTCATTTTCGAAACCCGCAGCGGCAAGCTGTTCGTGGAAAAACAGGGCGAAGCGCTGGTCATGGATTTCCCGGCGCGTCCGCCCGTGCCGGTTGATCCGCCGCCCGCGCTGATTGCCGGGCTCGGACGGCGACCCGTCGAAGTGCTGGCTGCCGACGATTATCTGGCGGTGTTCGACAGCGAAGCCGACATCCGCGCCATCGTCCCCGACCAGGCGCTGCTCGGCTCGCTCGACCGGCGCGGCGTCATCGTCACCGCGCCGGGGGCGGATGCCGATTTCGTCAGCCGTTTCTTCGCGCCGAAATTCGGCATTCCCGAAGACCCGGTCACCGGTTCGGCGCATTGCACGCTGGCGCCGTACTGGATCGCCAGACTCGGGAAAAATTTCTTGCGCGCGAAGCAGCTTTCGCGGCGCGGCGGTTCGCTGGATTGCACGTTGCAGGCCGGCCGTGTGTTGTTATCGGGGCACGCGATCACTTTCATGAAAGCGGAGATTTCTCTCTGATGTCCCGCATCGACATCACGCACACTGGAATAATTTCGCAGCGCGAGTCCCCGCTTCGCCGGGCTTGAGACACAATATTCCCATGATCGAAACCGACCGCCTCATCGCCCCTGCCGCCGCCAGCCCCGCCGAGGAACAGATCGAGCGCGCGCTGCGACCACGCACGCTGGCGGAATACGTCGGCCAGGCGAAGGCGCGCGAGCAGCTTGAAATCTTCATCCATGCGGCCAGAAAGCGCAGCGAGGCGCTCGACCACGTGCTGC
>CAZOVQ010000196.1:0-3025 GCA_964583195.1 uncultured Thiobacillus sp. | reverse complement strand
GCGCGCGCCAGGAACTGAAAGCCGCGCAGACCGCCGCCGAATACAAGGTCATGGATGAAAAATCCCTGACGAAAAAGATCAAGAAAATCGAAAAAGACATGCAGGACGCGGCGAAGAATCTGGAGTTCGAGAAAGCCGCCGTGCTGCGCGATCAGCTGAAGGAACTGAAAGCACTGCTGTTCGGGGTGGAGGAGCGGGTGTAAGGTTGGCCCTCCCCGCAAATCTTCTGCAAAATGCCGCTTTTGCTTCACAGGAGTCCCATATGTCGGGACAAATCCACATCGTCATCCTGAACCCCGGCGTCGAGATCACGCCGCTGCGGCTGCGCGGCTGGCTGCAGAAGGAGGCGGCGGCCGATCGGCAAGCGTGCGAACCCGGGCGACGGAGCGATTCTGCGGCTGTTTCTCACCAAGGCGCTGCGCTACGGCCTGCCTGAGAAGAAGCTCGACGCGATCCTGCGGGCACTGACCGAGAAGTATCCGGTGATCCTGCGCATCGAGACGCAGCTGGTCGAGGCGGCGTTGAGCGGGGACGAGATGGCGGAACAGACCCGCCTCGCGAATGTCCATGTGGAGAAGTTCAGGCAGCGGGCGGAGGAATACGCCTGGCGCAAGCAGGCCGAGGCTGAGGCCGAAGCGTTGCAGAACGCGCGGCCCGCGAGCATCCAGTGGCACAAGCTGAAGAGTGCGCTGGATTGAGTGTGTCTGCGCTGGCTCGCCGGGTGCGGTTTCAGGATTTCGTTGATCAGGGAGTTACATGGCTGTCAGGGTTTTGTTCGTCTGCATGGGCAATATATGCCGTTCGCCGATGGCGGAGGGCATGTTCCGCAAGGCGGTGCGCGAGGTAGGGCTGGAACGCCACGTCGATATCGATTCGGCGGGCACGCACGCCTACCACGTAGGCTCGCCGCCCGACCCGCGCGCGCAGCAGGCGGTCCGCCAGCGCGGCGTGGACATTGGCGGCCTGCGCGGACGCAAGGTGAAAGACGCGGATTTCGAGCATTACGATTACATTCTCGCGATGGATGGCGACAATCTGGATAACCTGTTGCGGCGCGCGCCGTCACAGCACCACGTCAAGATACGTCGGCTGCTTTCATTCAGCCGCAGGTACCCGAACCTGGACGTCGTCGATCCATACTATGGCGGGCCACAAGGCTTCGAGGAAAACCTCGACATGATCGAGGATGCGGTGCAGGGACTGCTCCGTGACATCGACGCGAACCGGGGATGACCACGGCGCGGGTCTATCGGGTTTTCCCGATCGAGCGCCAAAACGGGAAGCCCCTGTAGGGCGGCAATACGTTGCTGACATCCCCGCAAACAGTCGTTTGCAGCGTCGGCGACGTATTGCCGTGTCATGAGTAATGAACCCAAATTGTCCATTAGCCATTTTGCAGTCCCGGAATGATCGGTGGATCAGACGCGTTGGCCCAAAGACCGGCGAACCAGGCTGTAGGTCGGCAACACCTTGCCGACATCCCGGCCATCCCACGGTGCGTTGCGGCGGGAAGGTATTCCCGCCCTACGTCGCACCGGCCGTTGGCAACGCCTCGCCGCCCGCTCGCGTCCCAATGGATTATCCGGGTTGAAAGGTTCAATGAGAAGCTTCGAATGAATCGGAACTTCCCTTGCCCGCTGCGGGGGCGCCGCGCCTCAGTTCGAACGGGTCTCTACTTGCACCAGCGGTTCCGGCGTTGCCGCGACTTGCGGGCGTGGGCGGCGGCGTGTGGGATGCGGCGCCTGCACGGGCGTTTCGGCGGCCGGCGCCGCGGCCTCGGCATGGGTTTCCACCTGCATCAGACCGACCGGCTCGGCTTCGGCTTTGGCCGCGGGACGGCGACGGCGAGGCGGTCGTTGAGATTCGGCACCGATTTCGACGCCGGGAGTGCTTTCATCCCGGGTTTCGACCTGCTGCAAATCGCTCTTGTTGCCGCTCAGTTCGGCCAGCACGCTGGCGGGGGTGGCCGTGACGGCTGCGGGCAGGGGCGTAGCCGGGGGGGCGGATTCGAGCTGAAGCGACTGCTGCGCCGGAGCTGGTGCGGCGTAAACCGGCTGGTCGGCCGCCGGGAGCGGACGCGCAATCTCGATGATGGCGCGATAACCCGCGACTTCGACGAGGGCATGTGGCTGCGCTGACCCATTCGACGCGGTATCCGAACGGCCTTCGCCGCGTCCGCGGCGGTTGCGTCCGCGGCGGTTGCGCGATTCGCGTTTTTCCTCGCTTGGAGGTTCGACCGCAGTCGGCACGGTTTCAGGGCTGCGCGGCGCGGCTTTGGCTTCGACGCGTGGCGGCTTGGGCTGACGCGGCGGCCTGGGGGGCTTGGGCGATTCGCTGCGTTCGCCCCGGGCTTCGGTGCGGCCTTCTGCCGTGTGCGTCTCGCCGTTGCGTCCGTCGCCCCGGTTGCGGCGCGTTCCGGGCTTGCGTTCGCGACGCTCGCCCGAACGCTCGCCGCGTGACGACGCGGCGGGCACGACGGGCGGGGCTTCCGCTGCCGGGAGCGCTTCGCCGGGCGTCTCGTCGCCGCGCTTCTTGAACCAGCCGAAAATGCGGTCAAACAGTCCGATCTGCGTGGGCGCGGCGGCAACGACGGGCTGCGCGACGGGGGCCGGCGCAGGCTGCGGAGCGATCGATTTGACGGCAGCTTCTTGGCGCACAGGCGCGGCGGCTTGCGCAGTCTGGGCGCCCGTGTCGCTGTCCGGCACCGTCGCCATCTTGTAGCTGGGTTCGGCGGCGTCGCGTTGGTTCAGCTCGTCGTGGCGCAGGCGGGTGAGGGTGTAGTGTGGTGTCTCCATGTGGATGTTGGGGATCATCACCACATTGACCTTGAGCCGCGACTCCAGGGCGTGGAGGTCGACCCGCTTTTCGTTGAGCAGGAAGGTGGCCACGTCGACCGGCAGCTGAACATGCACCGCGCCGGTATTTTCCTTCATGGCCTCTTCCTGCAGGATGCGCAGGATGTGCAGGGCGGACGATTCGGTGCCCCGGATATGGCCGGTACCATGGCAGCGCGGGCAGGTGTTGT
>CAZOVQ010000195.1:0-3033 GCA_964583195.1 uncultured Thiobacillus sp. | reverse complement strand
CCTTATCCTGTTTCTTGCGCTCGTCATCACCGGGGGTATCTGGCTGCTCGACGCGTTGGTACTCAAGCGTGGCCGTGACAAGGACGCCAAGGAACCGATGCTCGTCGAATACGCGAAGAGCTTTTTCCCCGTGATTCTCATCGTGTTCGGGTTGCGTTCCTTCCTGGTCGAGCCGTTCAAGATTCCCTCCGGCTCGATGATGCCCACCCTGCTCATCGGCGATTTCATCCTCGTCAACAAATACACCTACGGCATCCGTCTGCCGGTCATCAATCAGAAAATCATTCCGCTGAATGACCCGCAGCGCGGCGACGTGATGGTATTCCGTTACCCCGAAGACCCCGGCCTCGATTACATCAAGCGCGTGGTGGGGGTGCCCGGCGATGTGATCGAATACCGCGAAAAACGCCTGACCGTGAATGGCCAGGCAATCCCCACCCGCCAGGTCAGTACCTACAGCTACGTGGGCAACGGCCTCAACTATGTGACCGCAATGGTCTACGACGAGCGCCTGAACGGAGAAGGGCACGAGATGATGACTGAACCCGGCAAACCGGACTTTTTCCCGCCCCAGGTCACCGACTTTCCGTATCGCGAAAACTGCTTCTACAATGCCGATGGCACAGGGTTCAAGTGCACGGTGCCGGCGGGCCAGTATTTCATGATGGGTGACAACCGCGACGCCAGCAACGACAGCCGCTACTGGGGCTTCGTGCCCGACCGTAACATCGTCGGCAAGGCCTTTTTCATCTGGATGAATTTCGACGATTTCGGCCGCATCGGCACCACCCTTCGTTAAGGAGAGATCATGCAGCGCGCACTTTCCCTTCCCGCCCGCCAACGCGGCCTGTCCATGTTCGGGTTCCTGTTCACCGCCTTTGTGCTGGTGATGCTCGCCATGCTGGCGATGAAAGTGGTGCCGGCCTACATCGAATATTTTTCCGTCAAAAAGATTCTGGCTTCCATGGAGCAGGAAGGGCTGGACGGAAAATCCAATGCCGAAATCCGCAGCGATTTCGACCGTCGCGCCAACGTGGACTACGTCACCGTCATCAAGGGTGCGGACCTGGTTATCACCCGTGAACGCGGCGTACCCACAGTGGCGGCGGTGTATGAATTCAGAACCAAGCTGATGGGCAACGCCAGCCTGGTGATCGATTTCAATACCGCCCCTGAAGACGCCCCCGCCGTTGAATAACCCGCTGCTTCTCCAGCGCCTGCAGCAGGCGCTGGGGCACACTTTCAGCCGCCCCGACCTGCTCGTCCAGGCCCTCACCCACCGCAGCTACGCGTCCACCAATAATGAGCGCCTGGAGTTTCTGGGCGACTCGGTACTCAACTGCTCCGTGGCGCGTGCGCTTTATGACGCCTTTCCCGCATTGCCCGAAGGCAGCCTGTCGCGCCTGCGTGCCAATCTGGTCCGCCAGGAAACCCTGGCCGACATCGCTGTTGCCCTGAAGCTTGGCGAAGTGCTGCGCCTCGGCGAAGGCGAACTCAAAAGCGGCGGATTTCGTCGCCCCTCAATCCTGGCCGACGCGCTGGAGTCGCTGTTCGGTGCCGTGTTTCTCGATGCGGGGTTCGATGCGGCACAACGCACCGTGCGGGGGCTGTTCGACCCCTTGATCGCGCAGATCGACCCCAATGCCTCGGGCAAGGATTCCAAAACCCAGCTTCAGGAAATTCTCCAGTCGCGCCGCATGCCGCTGCCCGAATACCGTCTGGTCAGTACCGAAGGCGAGGCGCATGATCAGCGCTTTACGGTTGAATGCGTGTTGACCCGTCCGGCCCGCGTGACGCGCGGTGTCGGCAAGAGCCGCCGCGCTGCCGAGCAGGAAGCGGCGCGCGAAGCCTGCGCAATGCTTGCGGCGAACGGCGCCAAACCCTGATCGACCCTTCGACCCTGACTGAACCCGGCCATGACTGAATCTGACCTGAATGAATCCGATGGGCCTGAATTCCGCTGCGGCCTCGTTGCCATCGTCGGCCGGCCCAACGTCGGCAAATCCACCCTGTTGAACAAACTGGTCGGGCAGAAAATCAGCATCACCTCCAAAAAGGCGCAGACCACGCGCCATCGCGTGATGGGCATGCGCACGACAGACGCCGCGCAATTCGTCTTCGTCGACACGCCCGGCTTCCAGACGCGCCACACCAGCACCATGAACCGCGCCATGAACAAGCGCGTGCGCGAGACGCTCTCCGACACCGACGTGGTGATGATGCTGGTCGAGGCCGGTCGTCTCACGCGTGAAGACAAACAGGTGATGGACCTGCTGCCGACCGATCGCCCGGTCATCCTCGTCGTCAACAAAATCGACTACGCAAAGGACAAGGCCGCGCTCATGGCCTACCTGCAGGAAGTCGCCGCCGTGCGCAGCTTTACGGAGATTGTCCCGGTGTCGGCCAAGAACGCGCACAACCTCGACGAACTGCTAAAGGTGTTGCAGGCGCACCTGCCGGAAAACCCGCCGTTGTTCGACGAAGACGACGTCACCGACCAGACCGAACGCCAGCTCGCCGCCGAACTCATCCGCGAAAAAGTGTTCCGTCTGTGCGGCGAGGAAATCCCCTACGCCGTCGCCGTGCAGATCGACAAATTCGAAGAGGAAGGCAAGCTGCGCCGCATCTTCGCCACCATCCTCGTCGACCGCGACGGCCACAAGGCCATCGTCATCGGCAAGGGCGGCGAAAAGCTCAAGACCATCTCCACCCAGGCCCGGCAGGACATGGAGCGCGCCTTCGACGGCAAGGTGTATCTCGAAGTGTGGGTGAAGGTGAAGGGCGGCTGGGCGGACGATGTGCGGATGCTGAAATCGCTGGGAATTGATTAAAGAATTTTCCGCGAAGTACGCGAAGAAGCGCGAAGTAAATCATTGAAGATGCGTGGACCTGTCATGCACGAGGCTTTCAATTTTCCTCTTTGGCCATTCTTCGCGCCCCGTCGCGTACTTCGTGGATAGCAGAGCTTGATGTCCAGCGACGCCCGCATCAACAACACCCCCGGCTTTGTGCTCCACACCTATCCCTTCAAGG
>CAZOVQ010000194.1:0-3069 GCA_964583195.1 uncultured Thiobacillus sp. | reverse complement strand
TTTTGCTCGCTTCGTTGACCAGGATGCGCAGGGCTTCGCCGGCGCCGTCCAGGCCATTCGCCAGCAAGGCCGCAAAAGCGGCGTCCAGGGGGTGAGGTTCTACGCGCATTGCCATGTTGTCGACTCCTTCGTGGGTAGGGGTAAGAATGCCCCGAAGAAATCGCCTGCGGAAAATACCTGCCGGGGTCGCGCTGCGGACGGCAAAGCACCGCAAAACCAGCAGGCTACGAATTTACAGAAGGAATGTTGCACCAACCCACGCCCCCGGCTTCGCCCTCGCCGCCGACCGCACCGGCGCCTGCCCCCGCGCCTTCGGCGTCGAAGCCATGCCGAGCGCCTATCTGATCGACCGCCGCGGCGTCGTGCGGCAGACATTCATCGGCTTTCAGCCGGGCGACGAAAACCGCCGCCGGTGCACCGCTTCGACTGTCATTTCCAGGCCATGGGCTCGGCCTGCGCGCTGCACGCGTTCGCGCCCGACGCCGACGCCGCCCACGCCCTGTTCGTCGCTGCGCGGGCGGACATCGAGCGGCTGGAACAGCGCTACTCGCGCTACCGGCCGGACAGTCTGCTTTCGGCGATCAATCGCTGCGCCGACGCCGGCGGCTTCGCCGTAGTGGACGACGAAACCGCCGGCCTGCTCGATTATGCCGACGCCTGCCATCGCCAGAGCGACGGCCTGTTCGACATCACCTCCGGTCTGTTGCGCCTAGCCTGGCGTTTCGACGACGGCCGTCTGCCCAAAACGGCCGAGCTGGGTCGCCTGCTGGAGCGGGTCGGCTGGGAAAAGCTGCGCTGGGAGCGCCCGGTGCTCGGCTTCGAGCCCGGCATGGCGCTCGATTTGGGCGGCATCGTCAAGGAATACGCCGCCGATCGCGTGGCGGCCCTTTTTCTTGAGCGCGGCACGCCACACGCCCTCGTCAACCTGGGCGGCGACGTACGCATCGCCGGCCCGCAAGCCGACGGGCAGCCCTGGCGTGTCGGCATCCGGCACCCGCGCCGACCGGACGCCCTGCTCGATACCCTGAGCCTCGCCGCCGGCGGCGTCGCCACCAGCGGCGATTATGAACGCTGCCGCATCATCGACGGCGTGCGCTACAGCCACATCCTCAATCCCAAGACCGGCTGGCCGGTCAGGCATCTGGCCGCCGTCACCGTGGTCGCCGACTTCTGCGTCGTCGCCGGCAGCGCATCCACCATCGCCATGCTCAAGGAAGAAAACGGGGCCGACTGACTGGCCGGGCCGGGACTGGCGCATTGCTGGGTGGATGCCCACGGCAAGACAGGCCGGGGCGCGGCGCGCGGGCGGGAGGAGGGAGTCTCAGCCAAACGCCCACGCCGCGTAAGGCTCGATCTCGTCGCGGTTCGCCAGCACCAGTTGCCGCGCGTTCGGGTTCATCGCATGATCGGCACTGGTGTCCACCCCCAGGCGTTGCAGGGTGTAACCGAGCAGTGCGCGGCGCACATCGAGTTCGATGACGTCTTTCGCCGCGCCGTAATCGAACAGCAGACTTGCGCGCCGCGCCGCGTCCAGTCCGGGGTGCGGTGCCAATTGCAGCGTCACCCATTCCACCCAGTCCTCGTCGTATTCTTCCGCCGATTCGGCCGCATCGTCGAGCAGGCTGGCCGCGACGATGCGCGACAGCACGAAGTCGCGGAAATCGCTGCTGGCTTCGCTGTAGGCGCGCACATGCCAGCGCAGGCCAGTATCGACCAGGGTATGCGGCTCCAGCACCCGCGCTTCCGCCGAACTGCCGGTGAGCGAGCGGTATTGCACCCGCAGCCTGCGCCTGCCATGGATGGCGCGCGTGATCTGTGCCAGCGTCTCACGCCCCGGCAGACGCACAGGCAAGGGCAACGCGGCGGTCGGCAGGCCGTAGATCCGCGTATCGCCGTAAGGGCCATTCGCCACCGCCAGATTTGCGGCCATGGCGGGCAGCACGGCGGCAGGCGTAAGGTCGGCGAGCACCGGCGCAAAATCCGGCGCCGGAACGAAGCCGAACACAGCATGACTGTAGTTCAGGTTGCCCGGGGCCAGATCGCCATAAAGCTTGAGATCCTTGGTTGCGGCCGGATCGGACAGGCCGAAGGCGCGCGCCACGTCGCCGCGCGTCACCACGCCGGCATACCAGGCCATGACTTCGATGTACTGAAGACGCTGTCGCGTCGCCCATTTCAGGTCGGCAAGCAATTTTTCCTTTTTAATCATGCCAATCTCGCTTTGCGGTCATTATAAGCGGCACGCCGAACAATACAAACACAAAGTTCATATATTTTATATACGTGATATTTTTTATTGACACTTAAAAAAGTATTGCCTAAAGTGCTGCTCAAGCAGACGCAAAGACGCCTGCCCCATCCCGCCCTTCAGGAGACCCATCATGGCCAGCCCCGCCCTCGTAGAAGACAAGTCCAAGGCCCTTGCCGCCGCCCTCTCGCAAATCGAAAAACAGTTCGGCAAGGGTTCGGTGATGCGCCTGGGCGACCACGACGTCGCCCGCGACATCCAGGCCGTATCCACCGGTTCTCTGGGGCTGGACATCGCCCTCGGCATCGGTGGCCTGCCGCGCGGTCGGGTCATCGAAATCTACGGTCCGGAATCCTCCGGCAAGACCACGCTCACGCTCCAGGTCATCGCCGAAATGCAGAAACAGGGCGGGACCGCCGCCTTCATCGACGCCGAGCACGCGCTCGACCCCGTCTACGCCGCCAAGCTCGGCGTGGACGTCGACAACCTGCTGGTTTCGCAGCCCGACACCGGCGAGCAGGCGCTGGAAATCGCCGACATGCTGGTGCGCTCGGGCAGCGTCGATGTCGTCGTCGTCGATTCGGTCGCTGCCCTGACGCCGAAGGCCGAGATCGAGGGTGAAATGGGCGATTCGCACATGGGTCTCCAGGCCCGACTGATGAGCCAGGCGCTACGCAAGCTCACCGCCAACATCAAGCGCACCAACACGCTCGTCATCTTCATCAACCAGATCCGGATGAAGATCGGCGTCATGTTCGGCAACCCCGAAACCACTACCGGCGGCAACGCGCTGAAGTTCTACGCCTCGGTTCGCCTTGATA
>CAZOVQ010000193.1:0-3136 GCA_964583195.1 uncultured Thiobacillus sp. | reverse complement strand
GGCGTACTCGGCACGCTTGTACATCTCTTCCGGGGTCGGCGCGGTCACGTTCAGGTAGTGGCCCTTGCGCTCGCCGGTTTCACGCTCGGCTTTGTGGATGGCTTCCATCACGAAGTCGAAACGCTGGCGCCAACGCATGAACGGCTGGCTGTTGACGTTCTCGTCGTCCTTGGTGAAGTCGAGACCGCCGCGCAGGCATTCGTACACGGCACGGCCGTAGTTCTTGGCGGACAGACCCAGTTTCGGCTTGATGGTGCAGCCGAGCAGCGGACGGCCGTACTTGTTCATGACGTCGCGCTCGACCTGGATACCGTGGGGCGGGCCGCCGCAGGTCTTGACGTAGGCGATCGGGAAGCGCACGTCTTCCAGGCGCAGGGCGCGCACGGCCTTGAAGCCGAACACGTTGCCGACCAGCGAGGTGAACACGTTGACCACGGAACCCTCTTCGAACAGATCGATCGGGTAGGCGATGAAGGCGTAGAAGCAGGTGTCGTCGCCGGGCACATCTTCGATGGCGTAGGCGCGGCCCTTGTAGTAGTCGAGGTCGGTCAGCAGGTCGGTCCAGACCGTGGTCCAGGTGCCGGTCGACGACTCGGCAGCCACGGCGGCGGCGGCTTCCTCACGGTCTACGCCGGGCTGCGGGGTGATCTTGAAACACGCCAGGATATCGGTATCCAGCGGGGTGTATTCGGGCATCCAGTAGGTCTGGCGGTACTCTTTCACGCCAGCGTTATAGGTCTTGACAGCCATGATTCCTCCTAGCTATAGGGTCAGGTTTACGCGCCATACCGGAAGTGGTCATGCACGATGGCGCACAGTCTCCGCGGTTCCAATCATCAATAACAGTCGATTTTTTCTATTCCTTGTATAGTATATCGTCTATATAAAGAGGCCACGGCATGCATCGTCACACAACTTTTCGCCAGTTGGAGATCTTCGAGGCGATCGCGCGGCTGGGCAGTTTTACCCGCGCCTCGGAGGAGCTGTTTCTCACCCAGCCCACGGTCTCCATGCAGATCAAGAAATTGTCCGAGGCCGTGGGCGTGCCGCTCTATGAACAATTCGGCAAGCGGATTCGGCTCACGCCCGACGGCCGCGAACTCGCGCAGGCAGCGCGAGAAATTTTTGGCATCCTCAACCGCTACACCATGTCGGTCGCCGAACGACGCGGCCTGCAACAGGGCCAGTTGCACCTGACGGCCATCACCACGGCGTCCTATTTCGCGCCGCGCCTGCTTGGCGAATTCGCCAAGCGCCACCCCGGCATCGACGTCTCGCTGCGCGTCACCAACAAGGAGCAGGTGCTCGCCCGCATGGCCGACAACCTCGACGATCTTTATTTCGTCGGCCAGCCTCCCGAGGATATCGATGTCGTCGCCACCCCCATCATGGACAATCCCATCATCGTGCTGGCCGCGCCCGATCATCCGCTGGCAGGCAAGAAGAAGATTCGGCTTGACCGCATTGCCCAGGAGCCCTGGCTGATGCGGGAGAAAGGATCCGGCACGCGCAACGCCATCGAACGCACGTTCGGCGCCCACGACATCAACATCCACCCACGGCTGGAACTGGGCAGCAACGAGGCCGTCAAGCAGGCCATCCTGGCGGGGCTCGGCATTTCCGCGCTTTCCCGTCACGCCCTCGCACTCAATCAGCCCGGACAGTTCGCCGAACTCGCGGTCGAAGGGTTCCCCATCCTGCGACACTGGTATGCCGTTTATCCCGCCGGAAGACAGTTGTCGGTGGTGGCGCGGGCGTTTCTGGACTACATGCTGGGACGCGAATGAGGCGGATCAGGCCGGACTCAACCAGGCACCGAGCACCTGCCGCAACCGGCCTTCGTCCACCGGCATCGTCAGTGCCGCATCGATCCTGAGCCGTGTGGCGACCTTGTCGAGCACGCTCTGGTGGGAAGGTTCGTAGAAAACCAGAATGCGCGTGGCGGCAGACGCCTGGGCGGTTGCGAGCAGGGATTCGAGGTTGGACAGACGATCGCGGAAATCGGTCTGGTGGAAAAAATCGGCGACGATAACGGAGGGCGGGGTCTTGCGCACGAAGGCGATGGCCTTGCGTTCCGACCATTCGGTGACAACGGCGTAGCCGAGTTCCTGATAGAGCTTTCTGAAGTTTGCCGTGCCGATGAAGGCGTTGACCATGAGCAGCGCCGGCGCGCTCATGCGGGGGATTTCCTGGCGGCGGGTTTGGCGGACGCAGTCTTGGCGCCGACCTCTTTTTTGCCGGCAGCCGCTTTTTTTGCCGCGGTCTTTTTCACCGCAGGTTTTTTCACCGTGGTTTCAGCGCTTCGTTTCGCGACCTTGCTTTCCGCAGCAGGCTTGGCCGCCGCCTTTTTCGCCGGTTTTTTCGCCGGCCCTCTGGCAATGCGCGCGGCTATGAGCCCGAGCGCCTCTTCCAGCGTGATCGTTTCGGGCGTGATGTCCTTGGGCAAGGTAGCGTTGGTGCTGCCGTGCTTTACATACGGCCCGTAGCGTCCTGCGTGTACCGTCACGTCCTTCTCGTCGTCCGGGTGCCGGCCCAGCGTGCGCAGGGCCGCAGCAGTCGAAGCGCCGCGCGGGGCGCGCTCCATCGCCAGCACTTCCAGCGCGCGCGGCAGGTCGATCTCATAAACGCTGTCGGTCTTGGGAATCGACTTGAACTTGCCGTCATGCAGGAGATAGGGCCCGAAGCGGCCGTTGTTGACGACGATAGGCAGGCCGGTGGTCGGGTGATGCCCGACTTCGCGCGGCAACGAGAGGAATTTCAACGCCAATTCCAGCGTGGCATTTTCCAGCGGGATATCCTTGGGCCACGAGGCCCGCCGCGGTTTCGGCACCTTCTTGTCCTCGGGCATATCACCAATCTGCACGTAGGGGCCGAAGCGGCCGACCAGGAGTTTCACGTCGTGGCCGGTGGCCGGATCCTTGCCCAGCACGGGGTCGCGTTCGACCGCACCGGCATGCAGGGGCCGGGTGTAATCGCATTCGGGGTAGCCCGAACAACCGATGAAAAGTCCGCGCTTGGAGGCCTGCATGAACAAGGGTTTCGAACACTTGGGGCACGGCTCCATGATCGGGCAGCCACGCTCGACGTCCTGCTTGGCGCGCAACTCGCCGTCGAATTCCTTCCAGAATTCTCCCAG
>CAZOVQ010000192.1:0-3161 GCA_964583195.1 uncultured Thiobacillus sp. | reverse complement strand
ATTTCTTCAGCCCGATGATGACGGTGCCCAGCACCAGCAGGGCGAGGATGCCGTACAAGGCGAGTTTGAGGTTATGCGGCATGGGTTTCCCTCAGGGCGGCGCGTGCCCGGTTGATCACGGTGAGCACCAGCAAAACCAGCATCACGCCGAGCAGCACGTTGATCCAGTCGCCGGGCGCCACACCCAGGCCGAGCAGCAGTCCCAGCGCGCCGAACCAGAAAGCGCGGTCGCTCTTGCCCATGGGGCCCTGGTACTGGCGTTTCGCGCCGATCTGCACCGCGATCACGCCGGCCATTTCGGCAATCACCGCGAGCACAACCACGGCTTCGATGAGCGGCACCCAGACAAAGGGCACCCAGGCCAGCGGCAGGTAAAGCGCGGCGTCCGACACCACATCGCCGAGTTCGTTGAGGATCGCGCCCAGTTTGGACTGCTGGCCGAATTCGCGCGCCAGCATGCCGTCAATGGCGTTGAGCCCCATGCGCAGGAAGAGGATCAGCGGCAGCAACAACAGCGGCCAGGTCTCGAACGGCCGCCAGGCGATGAGGCCGCCGCCGATGACGGACAACACCACGGCGGCAATCGTCACCTGGTTGGCGGTGACGCCGGCGGCAGCAAGTCGCGCGACCAGTGGGCGCAGCAAGGCCTGGAAGCGGGGTTTCAAATCGTAGATCGAGGCCACGCGGGGCTACCTGAGTGTTGTATGGTTTTGCGCGATTGTAGCCGTCGGCGGACGAGGCACGTTATCCCGTAAAATGCGGCTTTTGCTGTACCGCTCCGCCATGAATTCCCGCCTGCGCGAAATCCCCTACAACTACACCTCGTTCTCCGACCGCGAGATCGTCATCCGCCTCTTGGGTGCCGACGCCTGGGCCGTGCTTAACACACTGCGCGGCGAACGCAAGACCGGCCGCTCGGCGCGCATGTTGTTCGAGGTGCTGGGCGACATCTGGGTGGTGCGGCGCAATCCGTACTTGGAGGACGATCTGCTCGCCAACCCCAAGCGGCGTGCGTTGCTGGTGGAGGCGCTGCGCCACCGCCTGCACGAAATCGAACTGCGCCGTCAGGGCAACGAGCTGGTCGGCCAGCTATTGCAGGCGGCGGAACGCGCGGTGCGCGAATTCGAAGCCTGGTTTGCCGACACCGCCGATCTGCGTGCGCGCATTCAAAAACGTCTGGCCGGCGTCACCCGGCGCGACAACGTTGCGTTTGATGGCTTGGCGCGCGTGTCGCACGTCACGGATGCGACCGACTGGCGCGTGGAATATCCCTTCGTGGTGCTCACCCCCGACAGCGAGGCCGAAATGGCCGCGCTCATCGCCGGTCTGATCGAGTTGGGGTTGACGGTGATTCCGCGCGGCGGCGGAACCGGCTACACCGGCGGTGCCGTGCCGCTGACTAACCGCGCCGCCGTGGTCAACACCGAAAAACTCGAAGCGCTGAGCACGGTGGAGATGCAGCATCTCCCCGGCTGCGAATTCGAAGTACCAACCATTCACTGCGGCGCGGGCGTCGTCACCAAGCGCGTGATGGAGGCGGCCGACGCCGCCGGGCTGGTGTTCGCCGTCGACCCGACCTCGGCCGACGCCTCGACCATCGGCGGCAACGTGTCGATGAACGCGGGCGGCAAAAAGGCCGTACTGTGGGGCACGGCGCTCGACAATCTGGTGTCCTGGAAAATGGTGACGCCGGATGCCGACTGGATTGAAGTGAGCCGGCTCGACCACAATCTCGGCAAGATCCACGACGCGCCGTCGGCCACGTTTGAAATCCGCCGCTTTGCAGCCGACGGCAAAACGCCCAAGGGCTCGCCCGACATCCTCACCATTCCCGGCAGCCGCTTCCGCAAGACGGGTCTCGGCAAGGACGTCACCGACAAATTCCTCGCTGGCCTGCCCGGCATCCAGAAGGAAGGCTGCGACGGGCTGATTACCTCCGCGCGCTTCATCCTGCATCGCCTGCCCGCGTATGGCCGCACGGTGTGCCTGGAATTTTTTGGCAGCGCGCGCGAGGCCACGCCGGCCATTGTCGAGATCAAGGATTACTGCGACGCGCACGCCGATGTGCTGCTCGCCGGCCTGGAGCACCTCGACGCGCGCTATGTGAAAGCCGTGGGCTACGCCACCAAGTCGCCGAAGAATGCCCGGCCCAACATGGTGCTGCTGATCGACGTGGTGTCGGACAACGAAGTGGCGGTCGGCGAAGCGGCGTCGCGCATCGTGCAGCTGGCCAACCTGCGCGGCGGCGAAGGCTTCATCGCGGTGAACCCCGAAACCCGCAAGAAATTCTGGCTCGACCGCGCGCGCACGGCGGCGATTGCCGCGCATACCAACGCCTTCAAGATCAATGAAGACGTGGTGATTCCGCTGCCGCGTCTGGGCGACTACACCGACGGCATCGAACGCATCAATATCGAGCTGTCGATCACCAACAAACTCAAGCTCACCGACGCGCTGGCCGAATTTTTTGCCGGCGACCTGCCGCTGCTGGAAGACGACGACACCGTCGCCGATCCCGAGAAGGTCACCGAAAAGCAGGCGCAGGCACAACAACTGGTAGCCGCGGTACGCGAACGCTGGGCGGGCTACCTGGCCAATCTCGACGCCCCCGCAGCCCCCCTCACCCCTGACGCCACATCTCTCACCGTTTTTGAAGCCCTGCGCGACAAGGCGATACGCGCGTCGTGGAAGCGCGAACTGCGCAGCGAACTGCAGCAGTTGTTCGTGGGCCGCGAGTACACCCGCATCCTCGAAGCCTGCGACCGCCTGCACCAGGACATACTGAAGAGCCGCGTCTTCGTCGCGCTGCACATGCACGCCGGCGACGGCAACGTCCACACCAACATCCCGGTCAACTCCGACGACTACGCCATGCTCGCTGCCGCCAACGCGGCGGTGGCGCGCATCATGACGCTTGCCACCGACCTGGGCGGCGTGATCTCGGGCGAGCACGGCATTGGGCTGACCAAACTGGAATTCCTCGACGACGCGACGCTCGCGCATTTTGCCGACTACAAGAAGAAGGTCGACCCGCAAGGCCGCTTCAACAAGGGCAAGCTGCTCGCCGGTGCCGATTTGCGCAATGCCTACACGCCGTCTTTCAGCCTGCTCGAAGCCGAATCGATCATCCTCGAAGCCTCTGAAACCAAAGCCATCGCCGA
>CAZOVQ010000191.1:0-3161 GCA_964583195.1 uncultured Thiobacillus sp. | reverse complement strand
GCTACAAGGACAAACTCGTCGCCGCGCTGCGGGAAAAATTCGGCGCTGCGCTCAAGGTGACGTTCGAAGTCGGCGCGGCCGCCGAACAAACGCCGCAACAGGTGCGCACCCGCATCAAGGAAACGCGCCAGGCCGAGGCCGTGGCAGCCATCGAATCCGATCCTTTCGTGCGTGAGCTGGTCGAGAAATTCGACGGCCAGATCGACGCGTCAACCATAAAGCCTTTAGGAGAACACCCATGATGAAAGGCGGCATCGGCAACATGATGAAGCAGGTCCAGCAGGTGCAGGAGAACATGGCCAAGATGCAGGCCAAGTTGGCCGAAATCGAAATCGAAGGCGCCAGCGGTGCCGGCATGGTCAAGGTCGTCATGACCTGCAAATACGACGTGCGCCGCGTCGAGATCGATCCCGGCCTGATGGGCGACGACAAGGAAATGCTCGAAGACCTGATCGCCGCCGCCGTGAACGACGCGGTGCGCAAGGTCGAATCCACCGTGCAGGAAAAGATGGCGAGCGTGACCGCCGGCCTGCCGATTCCGCCCGGCATGAAGCTGCCGTTCTGAGCGCATTCCCGCCGCGATGCAGCCCGCCGCGCTCGACCACCTGATCGCCGCCCTGCGCGTGCTGCCCGGTGTCGGCCCCAAATCGGCTGCGCGCATGGCCTATCATCTGATGCAGCGCGACCGGCGCGGTGCCGAGCAACTGGCCGGCGCGCTCGATCATGCCCTGAAGCATCTGGTGCACTGCCGGCTGTGCAACAATTTTTCTGAAGCCGAAGTGTGCGAAGTGTGTTCGAGCCCGCGCCGCGATCATCGCAAGCTGGCCGTCGTCGAAATGCCGGCCGACTTCAACATGATGGAAGCCACGCAAAGCTACGACGGCCTCTACTTCGTGCTGATGGGCCGCTTGTCTCCGCTGGATGGCATCGGCCCGCGCGAGATACATCTCGACCGTTTGATCAGCCGCGCGCTCGACGGCAAGGTGGAGGAAGTGCTGCTCGCCACCAACTTCACGCCGGAAGGCGAGGCCACCGCGCACACCATCGGCGAACTGCTCAAGGCGCGTGGTCTCAACGTGAGCCGGCTGGCGCGCGGCGTGCCCGTCGGCGGCGAACTGGAATACGTCGATAGCGGTACGCTGGCGCAGGCCGTGCGTGACAGGCGGGCTGTGTGAGCCACACATGAAAGAAGAATCAACAGGGAGGAAAGGGAGGTAAGTGAGGAATGCTTCTTCCTCCCTTTACTCACTTACCGCCCTGTTCAAAACGCTATTGATCGAGATGACCCGGATAACACCATGGAACTGACCGCCCTCACCGCCCTTTCCCCCCTCGACGGCCGCTATGGCAGCAAGACCGCTGCACTGCGCGATTTCTTCAGCGAATACGCGCTGATCAAGTACCGCGTCATCGTCGAAATCGAGTGGCTGAAGGCGCTGGCCGCCGAGCCTGCCATCGCCGAAGTGCCGGCGTTTTCAAGCGATGCCGTCGCGCTGCTGGACGGCATCGCCGACCATTTTTCGGTGGCCGACGCCGAGCGCGTGAAGACCATCGAGGCGACGACCAATCACGACGTGAAGGCGGTGGAGTATTTCCTCAAGGAACGCACGAAGGACAACGCCGAGATCGCGGCCGTGTCCGAGTTCTTTCATTTCGCCTGCACGTCGGAAGACATCAACAATCTCTCCCATGCTTTGATGCTGAAGGGCGCGCGCGACGCCGTGCTGCTGCCTGCGCTGGAAAAAGTCATCGCTCGCCTCACCGACATGGCGCATGAACTGGCCGACCTGCCGATGCTGTCGCGCACCCATGGCCAGCCGGCGTCCCCGACTACCGTCGGCAAAGAACTCGCCAACGTCGTCTACCGCCTGCGTCGCGCGTGGGACGCGGTCGGTGCGGTGGAACTGCTGGGCAAGATCAACGGTGCGGTCGGCAACTACAACGCCCATCTGTCGGCGTATCCCGAACTCGACTGGGAAGATTTCGCGCGCAGCTTCATCAACGAGCTGGGCCTCACCTTCAACCCCTACACCATCCAGATCGAGCCGCACGACGCGATGGCCGAGCTGTACGACGCCATCGCGCGCACCAACACCATCCTCATCGACCTCGACCGCGACGTCTGGGGCTACATCTCGCAGGGTTACTTCAAGCAGAAGACCCGCGCCGGCGAAGTCGGCTCGTCGACCATGCCGCATAAAGTCAATCCGATCGATTTTGAAAACAGCGAAGGCAACCTCGGCATCGCCAACGCCGTGCTGCGCCACCTGTCCGAGAAGCTACCGATCTCGCGCTGGCAGCGTGATCTCACCGACTCCACCGTGCTCCGGAACATGGGCGTGGGCTTCGGCTACAGCCTGTTGGCCTACGAGTCCTGCCTGCGCGGCCTCGGCAAGCTCGAGGCCAACCCGGCGGCGCTCGCGGCGGATCTGGACGCCACCTGGGACGTGCTCGCCGAGCCGATCCAGACCGTGATGCGCCGCTACGGCGTGGCCAACCCCTACGAGCAGTTGAAGGAACTCACGCGCGGCAAGGGCGGCATCACCCAAGCATCGCTGCACGCCTTCATCGATGGCCTGACGATTCCCGATTCTGAAAAATCCCGCTTGAAAGCGATGACCCCGGCGTCATATACAGGACTCGCGGCCGAACTGGCGCGGCAAATCTGAACTGGAGTCTCGTATGTCTGAACACGCCCTCGACGTCGGTCTGGCCGACTTTAACCAGAATGTCCTTGCCGAATCGCAGACCCGCCCGGTGGTGGTCGATTTCTGGGCGCCCTGGTGCGGCCCGTGCAAGTCGCTGAAACCCATTCTGGAGAAGCTCGCGGCGGAATACGGCGGCAAGTTCCTGCTCGCCAAGATCAATTCCGACGAGAACCAGGAACTGGCCGCGCGCTACGCCGTGCGCGGTATTCCCAGCGTCAAGGCCTTCGTCAACGGCGAAATGGTCGACGAGTTTTCGGGTGCCCTGCCGGAAGGCGAGGTGCGCGCCTTCCTCGACCGGCTGATCCCCAGCCCGGCCGACGAGCTGCGCGCGCAGGCGATGGATGCGCGCATGGCAGGCGATTCCTCCGGCGCATTGCAACTGCTGGCCGAGGCCTCGAAACTGGATCCGCAGAACCTGGGCGTGCGCCTGGATGCGGCCGAGATCATGCTCGA
>CAZOVQ010000190.1:0-3168 GCA_964583195.1 uncultured Thiobacillus sp. | reverse complement strand
ATCCATCCACAACAGCGTCGCCAGCCGCCCCCGCACCGCCGCCGCCGGCAGTTTTTCACCCGCCTCCCACCGCTTGAGGGCCGCGTGTTTGCCGGCTCCCGTGACCACGAACCACACGGCCTGGCTATTGCCCAGCCGTCCGGCCGACAGGCTGACGCGATCCGCCGGCGGCTTGGGGGCATGGTGGACGGCGAGCGCGTCTGCGCCTGTCCAGACGTGTTCGGGAAAGAGGCTGGCGGTGTGGCCGTCTTCGCCCAGGCCGAGCAGGACGAGATCGAAGGCGGGCGTGTCCGCGAGCCGGGTGGCGTAGTCGGCGGCGGCGGCTTCGGCACCGAGTTCGGCGGGAATGGGGCGACGCTGTTCGGGCGGAATGTCGCTTGCGGCAAGCCAGGCGGTCTCGGCCATGACGCTGTTGCGGTCAGGGTGGTCAGCAGGCAGGCAGCGTTCGTCGCCGTACCAGATATGCCATTTGTTGTTGCCGGCGCGACGGCTGGCAAGTTCTTCATACAGCGCGCGGGGGGTGTTGCCGCCGGCCAGCACGAGGTGAAAACGGTCATGCACGCCGATGGCTGCGGCGGCGGCGCGTTCCAGGGTGGCGGCCAGCGTGCGGACGAGGATTTCGGGTGTGTCGAAAACTCGGGTGGCTGGGAGAGACATGGTTGGGTATTTGTTCAGCCAAGTGTCGGCAAAGTATTGCCGACCTACTGCTGATTTGTCACTCCCCACTCACAACTCACAACTCATCCCGCCAGCTTTGGTCGTCGCTGTCGAACAGGCGATTGGCTTCGGCCGGGCCCCACGAGCCTGCCGGGTAGGTGGGAATGAATTCGCGCTCGACAGTCCAGTTGCGCAGGATGGGGTCGACGACCTGCCACGCCCATTCCACTTCGTCGAAGCGGATGAACAGCGAGCGGTCGCCTTCGATCACGTCGAGCAGCAGGGTTTCGTAGGCGTCGAGGGTATGTTCGTCGGTGTGTACGAAGCTGGCGTTCATCTGCATCACGCGGGTATCCATGTCGAGGCCGGGCTGCTTGACGTGGATTTCCATGCGCATGGATTCTTCGGGCTGGATCGACAGCAGCACCCAGTTGGGCGCGATGGTTTCGATGGGTGTTTCGCGGAAGAGCTGCTGCGGCGGATGCTTGAAACGGATGGCAATCATCGAGGTCTGCTTCGCCAGTCTTTTGCCGGTACGCAGGTAGAAGGGAACGCCGCGCCAGCGCCAGTTGTCGATGTAGAACTTGGCGGCGACGAAGGTTTCGGTGATGGAGTTCGGTTCGACGTTGTCTTCCTGCTGGTAGCCCGCGACGCTCTCGCCGCCGACGTTGCCGCGTGCGTATTGAGCGCGCACGGCGTGGGCATGGACGGCGCGTTTGGCGATCGGCCTGATCGAGCGCAGCACCTTGACCTTTTCGTCGCGCAGGGCGTCGGCTTCGAGTGCGGGCGGCGGTTCCATCGCCACCACGGTGAGAAGCTGCATGAGGTGGTTTTGAAGCATGTCGCGCAGGGCCCCGGCGCGGTCGTAGTAGTCAGCGCGTTTCTCAATCCCGATCGACTCGGCGACGGTGATCTGCACGTGGTCGATGAAATTGCGGTTCCACAGCGGTTCGATCAGCGTGTTGGCAAAGCGGAAGACGAGCAGGTTCTGCACGGTTTCCTTGCCGAGAAAGTGGTCGATGCGGTAGACCTGCTCCTCGTCGAAATACTGGTGCAGGAGCTGGTTCAGACGCTTGGCGGAATCGAGGTCTTCGCCGAAGGGTTTTTCGATCACCACGCGGTTCATGCCGCGCGGTTTGTTGAGGCCGACGGCTTCAAGGTTCTGGATCACCGCACCGAATTCGGCCGGTTTGATCGCCAGGTAGAACACCGTGCTCGAGCATGCCGATTCGGGTGGCAGGTTGGCGGCCAACGCGCGATAGGATTCGACGTCGTTGAGATCGCCCTGCTGGTACCGGAAGCGTGCGAGGAAACGTTCGAATACGGGGCCTTCGAGCGCGCCCTTGATTTTGCCGTCGAGCACGCGGCGCATGTGCTCGCGCCAGCTGTCGGTGTTCCATTCGCGCCGCGAGAAGGCGATGATGGAGAGGTTTTCCGCCAGCCGTGCCGCAGCTTCCAGATGGAAGAGCGCCGGCAGGAGCTTGTTCGACGCGAGGTTGCCGGTGGCACCGAAGATGACGAAGGAGCACGGCAGGTTATCGGACGCGGCGTGGGTGGCGAGTGTCATCTCAGCCCTCCTTCACGACGTGGCCGCCGCTGCCTTCAACCACGGCGTGCCCGCCGAAAGCTTTACGCATCATCGCCAGCATCCTGTTGCCGTAATCCGCCCGCCCCTGGCTGTCGAAGCGCGACATCAGCGCGAGCGTCATCACCGGCGTGGGAATGCCCTGCTCGATGGAAGCCAGCGCGGTCCAGCGGCCCTCACCGGAATCCGACACGAACGGCTCGATGGATTCAAGCGACTGGTCCTTCGCCAGGAAGTCGGCGGTGAGATCGAGCAGCCACGAGCGCACCACGCTGCCGTGCTGCCACAGTTCGGCGATCTTTGCCATGTCGAGATTGAAGCCGGGCTTGTCTTTCATCAACGCGAAGCCTTCGGCGAAGGCCTGCATCATGGCGTATTCGATGCCGTTGTGGACCATCTTGGTGTAGTGGCCGGAGCCCACCGGGCCGGTGTGCAGCCAGCCGGTGGCGGGCGTGGGTGCCAGCGCTTCCATCCAGGGTTTGAGGCGCGCGGCGGCGGCTTCGCTGCCGCCGAACATGATGCAGTAGCCGTTTTCCAGCCCCCACACGCCGCCGGACACACCGGCATCGGCGAAGTCGACACCGCGTTCGGCGCAGCGCGCGGCGCGCGGCGCGTCGTCGACGTAGTGGCCGTTGGCCCCATCGACGACGAGATCGCCCGGGCTCAACAGCGGCAGCAGCGCGTCCAGCGCCGCTTCGGTCGGCGCGCCCGACGGCAGCATCAGCCAGACAATGCGCGGGGCCCCGAGCGCAGCCACCAATTGCGCGTAGTCGCGGCACGCGGCATGACCGGTTTCTGCGGCGAGGGCTTCCGTCACGTCGTGGCTGCGATTCATCACCGCGATCCTTTTGCCCTGCCGCGCGAGCCGCCGCGCCATGTTGCCGCCCATGCGGCCCAGGCCCACCATACCGAATTCCATGTCTGCC
>CAZOVQ010000189.1:0-3229 GCA_964583195.1 uncultured Thiobacillus sp. | reverse complement strand
CCTGCAACGCGGCGAACGTTCGCGCCTGGCCGATTACGCGGCCGAAGTGCTGTAACCCCCTTCTCCCGCAAGCGGGGGAAGGGCCGGGGATGGGGCCGGCTTCGGCAACAAGCAGCCCTCCCCCACCCCTCTCCCGCCAGCGGGCGAGGGGCACAATCGCTCAAGGAGATCGTCATGAAACACCCCTTCGTCCTCGCCGCTGCCCTGCTGCTCGTTGCACCCGCCCACGCCTTCGACTGGGGTGAAATGCTGAAGGGCGTGGTCAACAAGCCGGCAGCACCCTCCGCCCCCGCCGCCAAGGGCATCGACGCGCTCTCCGGCACCGACATCAACGCTGCGCTGAAAGAAGCGCTGACGCGCGGCGCCGACGCCGCCGTCGCCCAGCTCGGGGTCAAGGACGGCTTTTTCGGCAATCCGCAACTGAAAATCCCGCTGCCCAAAAACCTGCAAAAAGCCGAAAAGACCATGCGCATGGTTGGCATGGGCCGACAGGCCGACGATCTGGTGCTGGCGATGAACCGCGCTGCCGAGGCCGCTGTGCCCGAAGCGCGCGCGCTCCTCGCCGATTCCGTGAAAGAGATGACGCTGGAAGACGCCCGCGGCATCCTCACCGGCGGCCAGACCGCCGCCACCGACTTTTTCCGCAGGAAGACCGAGGCCCGGCTCACTGAACGTTTCCTGCCCATCGTCAAGGCGACAACCGACCAGGTGGGGCTGGCCCAGCAGTACAACCGTTACGCCGGCATGGCCGCGCAGTTCAACCTCATGGACAAGAACCAGGCCAAGGTCGAGCAATACGTCGCCCAGCAATCGCTCGACCGGCTCTACACCCTCATCGGCGAAAAGGAAGCCGCCCTGCGTGCCAATCCCGTTGCCGCGGGCAGCGATCTGCTGAAAAAGGTCTTCGGCGCCGTCACCGGCAAGTAAGCCGGCGGGCGGGGGCTTGCGGTATGCTTGCCGCAACGCATTCCGGCCACCGTCCGCCATGACGCACAAATACGCCATCCCGGCGCTCTTCGCCGGCCTTTTCCTCGCGCTGCCCGCCGCCGCATGGGAAGTCGGGGAATTCAGGAACGGCATGGACCGCGACCAGGTCGAGCAGTCCCTCAAAACCTGGAGCTTCGACAAGACCCTGGCCATCGGCAACGACGGGCTGTTCGCCTACGACCTGCCCAACAACCCGGCCGGCCGGCGTTTTCTCTTCACCTTCTGCAACGACAAGCTGGTCGCCTTCGACCAGGAAGTGGAACCCGCCTTCCGCCACTTCGTCATCATCGCCTCCAACTACTCGAACCTGTACGGCAACCCGCTCAAGGTCATTCCTGCTACCAGCGTCATCGCCAGCGGCGAGAAAAATCTCCTGGCGATGTTCTGGCGGCGCGGAACTGACTATATCGGCCTGAAATACGCATTGTTCCCGACCGGCGAACAGCTTTCGATGACCTGGCAGGTCGGCAACAATTGCTGGCAGGCGCCCAGGTAGCACCTGCCGGGACGCGGCGCGTCTGGCCGGGCGGCGCTTCGGCCCGACTCAGACCCGGAGATGATCCAGTCCGCCGTCCATGTCGAGTTCGGTCAGTTCGGTAAAGCCGCCGATGCAGCGGCCCTCGACGACGATTTGCGGCACGGTGCGCGCGCCGTCGGTGACGACGGCGAATTCCTTCATTGCTTCGCGGCCGAGGTCGATGCGGACTTCGTCGTAGGCGATGCCGCGCTTGTCGAGAAATGCCTTGGCCTTGACGCAGATGGGGCAGGTGCCGGTGCTGTATACCTTGACGGCGTTCATGGCGGATCCTTTCGTTTATTTGAGATCGAGCACGTCGCGCATGTCGTACAGACCGGGCGCGCGGCCCTGCAACCATTTCGCGGCGCGCAGGGCGCCTTGGGCGAAGGTGGCACGGCTGCTGGCCTTGTGCGTGAGCTCGACCCGTTCGCCCGTGCCGGCGAAAAGCAGCGTATGGTCGCCGACGATGTCGCCGCCGCGAACGGTGGCGAAGCCGATGCTCTTCGGGTCGCGCTCGCCGGTCGTGCCTTCGCGGCCGTAAACCGCACACTGCGCCAGATCGCGCCCGAGCGCGCGCGCCACCGCCTGACCCAGGCCCAGCGCGGTGCCGGATGGCGCGTCGATCTTGTGGCGATGGTGGGCTTCGACGATCTCGATGTCGTAGTCCTCATCCAGCACCCGGGCGGCAAGCTCGGCGAGCTTCAGCAGCAGGGTCACGCCAACGCTCATGTTGGGGGCGAAAACGACGGGGATTTTTCCGGCGGCATCCCGGATGCGGGCACGGCCCGCTTCGTCGAAGCCGGTGGTGCCGATCACCAGCGGCACCTTCGCCGAGACGCAGGCCTGCAGATAACCGAAGGTCGCTTCGGGGCGGGTGAAATCGATCAGCGCCGAGGCTCCGGCGAGCGCGGCATCGACCCGGTCGCTCACCCGCACGCCGCTCGATCCGCCCAGGGCGGCGTGGGCGTCCTGCCCCAGCAGCGGGCTGCCGGCGCGGTCGATGGCCGCGTGCAGCGCGCAGCCGGTGTCGCCCGTCACGGCTTCGAGCAGGGCGCGGCCCATGCGGCCGGATACGCCGGCCAGCGCGATGTTCACGCTCATGGTCTGCCTCCTTCCGGGAGCACATTTTCCTCGACGATCAGCCAGCGGCCGTCACGTTCGAACAGACGCAGCTGCTTGTCCACCGCGTCGCGGTAACGGTCGGAACGGTAGCGCTGCGTGAATGTAACCGTCACGCTGCCGTCTCCCCTACGTTCGACGGTGGGCGATTCGATCTTCAGGTCGATGCGGCCGGCCGCCGCAATCACCCGTCGCCGCTGCGCTTCCCAGGCGGCGCGGCTGGCTGCGCCGGGCGGCACGAAAGCGGCGTCGTAGGCGGCCAGGTAGTTTGCCACATCGCGGGCTGCCCAGGCGCGCGCCCAGGTGTCCACGGCCTGCAACACCGTCTTGTCGGGCGCCGTGTCGACAGGCGCCGGCGCCTGCGTTTCCGGGAAGGGCGGGATCACGTCCGGCTGGATGCGTTCGATGTCGGTTTCGGTCACCAGTCCCGGCGGGGGTTCGGGCGGGGTGCGCGGGTCCACGTAGGGCGGCGCGTCAGGCGGGCTCGGCAGCGGCGGCACGACCGGCCGCTCGTCCGCCGCCGCGGCTTGCGCGGCCGTGGTTTGCGTCGCTGTGGTTTGCGTCGTCACGGCTTGCGTGGCGGCGGCGCGAGACGTAGCGCGCGCC
>CAZOVQ010000188.1:0-3255 GCA_964583195.1 uncultured Thiobacillus sp. | reverse complement strand
CTGGATCGCATACCTGGCCTGGCGTGGCATGCAGCCGGCGACGCGGCCGCATCTGATCACCACGGTGCATGGACTGTATCGCGTCGGCCGCTACAGCAGCGTGATGACGCGCGGCGAGGCGGTGATCGCCGTGTCCGGGACGGTGCGCGATTACATCCTTGCGCACTATCCCGAGACGCCGCCCTGGCGCATCGAGACCATCGCGCGCGGCGTCGATGGCAGCCGCTATCCACACGGCTGGCAGCCGGACAGCCTCTGGCGCGAAGCATTCTTCGCGCAGTTTTCCGCAGCACGCGGACGGCGTGTGCTCACGCTGCCCGGCCGCGTCACCCGGCTCAAGGGCCACGAGGATTTCATCGGCATCGTCGGCCGCCTGAAACGGCGCGGCCTGCCGGTATACGGTCTGATCGCCGGCGGCGCCTCCCCGTCGCGGCAGCGCTATCTGCAAAAGCTGCGCTACCGGGTACGCAGCATGGGACTGGAGGATGACATCGGTTTCACCGGCCAGCGCGACGACCTGAAAAACATTCTGGCGGTTTCCAGTCTGGTGCTTTCGCTTTCCACCCAGCCCGAGTCGTTCGGCCGCACCACGCTCGAAGCGCTGCGTCTGGGGGTGCCTACCGCCGGCTACGCACACGGAGGCGTGGAGGAAATCCTGCGCACGATCTATCCCGCCGGGCTTCTGCCTGTCGGCGATATGGATCGAAGCGTGCACCGCATCGCCCAGTTGCTCGCCAATCCGCCTGCCGTGCCCGAGGGCGATTTCTTTCCGCTGCGCACGATGCTCGACAGCACCCTCGCGCTCTACGACCGCCTGGCGCGCACGCCACGCACGGCACAGCTGAAGCGACCGCGCAGCTTGCCGTAAAAGTCGGCCAGCGCGACACGCGGACTCGTGCGTCGCAGAGCGTGCCGCGAAAGTATCGCGGCGGCGGCGTCCGGACGTGCGCCCACGCGGTGCAGCCGGACGATCTCGCGTGCAAGCACGGCAAACAGGTTGTATTCGTACAGCACTCGCCGCCGGGCCTCGTGGAGCGCCGGCAGCCGCCTTGCATAGTCGTTTGCCGACACGGCGGTGCGCAGCGCCGCGCGCGCAGCGTCCGGGTCGTCGATGTCGATGCGGATGAAGCTCTCGGGCGGGAAATAATCGTCGGCATTGGGACAGCCGTAATAGAAAGGCAGCGCAAGGCCAAGGAAAGGATCGGCAAGCTTTTCCGTCCAGTGGTGCATGCCGACGTAGTTTTCGACCGCGACATGGTAACGGTAACCGCGCAGACAGTCGGCCTTGTCGTCGAGCGGACGCGCTGTGCCCCGGCCGAAGACTTCGAGCTCGGGCATGCCGCTGGCGAGCGCACGCATGAAACGTTCGCGGCGGCGATGCAGGGTGTGCCCCATCGCCTTGGGCGAATAGACCATCGAGACGTCGCGCGTCTTGTCGGGCGTCGCGTCGGGTATGCGGTCAAACGGCACGATGCCGCGCCGGCCGACGCCGTAGAACCAGTGCAGCGCAGGCTGTGCATAGAGCCGCTGCGGATGCGGCAAGGCCCATTCCGGCTGGCTGGTGAGCACGGCGCCAAACTGATGGGTGTAGGCGTTGCCGTAGATTTTCACCGAAGGCGGCTCGGTGGTGACGAGCAGCGTATGCGCGCGCGGACACGCCAGTGTCTCGCGTTCGGGCAGGTCGTCGTAGACCACCAGCCAGTCGTAATCGCGGGCTTCGGCCGCGAAAACGAATTCGCACTCGCCCCAGCGTGCCTCGCCGTGGGGCAGCTGGTGCCGCCAGATCGCCTCGCCGATCCGGCCGATCAGCTTGACGCGCAGCGCAGCGCGGCTCATGCGGCGTTCTGCTCCGGCCGGTATTCGGGCACCCAGGATTGCAGCGCCCGCTTGACCGCCGCCTCGTCGCGCGGCGCGGCCTCGTCGAGCCAGGCGAGGCATGCGTCGCGCCAGCCGCCTTCGCGCACGCACGCCCTGGCCACACGCAGTTTGGGATGCGGTGTCGGCAGGGTCGACTCGTCGTCGGCGAGAAGTTCCTCGTAGAGCTTCTCGCCGGGACGCAGACCGGTGTATTCGATTCGAATGCGCGCCAGGTCGGCGCCGGATAGGCGAATCATCAGCCGGGCAAGCTCGGCGATCTTCACCGGTTCGCCCATGTCGAGCACGAAGATTTCGCCGCCTTCGCCCATGAGCGCAGCCTGTAGCACCAGTTGCGCGGCTTCGGGTATGGACATGAAATAGCGCGTGATCTCGGGATGCGTCACCGTCACCGGCCCGCCCGCCTCGATCTGTTGCCTGAATTTGGGAATCACGCTGCCGGACGAGCCCAGCACGTTGCCGAACCGCACCGAGACGAAGCGCGTGCCGTCCGCCTGCTGCATGGACTGGCAGAGCATCTCTGCCAGACGCTTGCTCGCCCCCATGACGTTAGTCGGGTTGACCGCCTTGTCGGTGGAGATCATCACGAACTTGCCGACGCCGTGCGCCCGCGCGGCGGCGGCGACGATTTCCGTGCCGTACACGTTGTTGCGCAAGGCTTCCCAGGCATTGGCGTTTTCCATCAGCGGCACGTGTTTGTAGGCGGCGGCATGGAAAACAACCTCCGGCCGGTGTTCGGCCATGACCGCGTTCACCCGTCCGGCATGCTTCACGTCGCCGATGACGGGAACGATCGGCAGCGCCGGAAAATCGCGCGGCAACGTCTGTTCCATCGTATACAGGGCCAGTTCCGACTGTTCGAACAGCACCAGCTTCGCAGGCGCGAAGCGCGCGACCTGCCGGCACAATTCCGAACCGATCGAACCACCCGCACCGGTCACCATCACCACGCGCCCCGTCAGCAGCCGATGCAGGCCGCTGTCGTCGAGCGCCACCGGGTCGCGCCCCAGAAGGTCGTCGAGTTCGACACGACGCAGGCTGGATACCGACACGCGCCCGGCGACCAGGTCTTCGAGCGAAGGGATCGTCAGCACCTCGAGGCCGGCTTCGGCGCAGGCCTGGGCGACGCGCTTGCGCACCGCGTGCGCGGCCGACGGCAGCGCCAGCACGACATCGGCCACGTCCATGCGCCGCGCGTGCGCAACCAGTTCGTCGAGCGCGCCCAGCACCGGTATCCCCTGCACCAGCCGCCCGTGCTTGTCGCGGCTGTCGTCGAGCAGGCCGACGACATGGAAGCCCGAGGCGTTGCGCGCCAGCTCGCGCAACAGGAAATCCGCCGCCGAACCGGCACCCGCGACCAGCACCGGACGGCTGTCCGGA
>CAZOVQ010000187.1:0-3257 GCA_964583195.1 uncultured Thiobacillus sp. | reverse complement strand
CCCGCGACCAGGCCATCGCCCGCATGCGCGGCGCGCTGATGGAAATGGTCGTCGAAGGCATCCAGACCAACATCCCGCTGCACCAGATGCTGATGCACGACGCTGCCTTCATCACCGGCGGCACGAGCATCCATTATCTGGAGCACAAGCTGGCTGAGGAGAAGGCTTGAGGATTCAAGGGTCAGGGAAAACCGTGATGCGCCCGGCTTTTCTACAATTCCACGCGGCGCAGCCGCACAAGACCCCCGACCCTGAATCCTGACCCCTGAAATGCCCTGGCAATCCGTTCGCCTTCTCGTCGACTCCAAACAGGCCGAACCGCTGTCGGATGCGCTGATGGAAGCCGGCGCGCTGTCGGTGGCGCTGGAGGACGCCGACGCAGGCACGGTAGATGAAACCCCGCTGTTCGGCGAACCCGACCACCCCACGGCCGAACTCTGGCAACGCAGCATCGCCGCCGTGCTGTTCGAGGCGACGGCCGACGTGGCAGCGATCCTCGCCGAAGCCGCGACAGCCATCGGCATGCCGACGCCCGCCGCTTACGCCATCGAGACCGTGGCCGATGCCGACTGGGTGCGGCTCACACAAGCCCAGTTCGATCCCATCCCGATCTCGCCACGCCTGTGGATCGTGCCGACCTGGCACGACGCGCCGGACGCGGCGGCGATCAACCTCAAACTGGACCCGGGGCTGGCCTTCGGCACCGGAAGCCATCCGACGACGCGGCTGTGCCTCGCCTGGCTCGATGCGCATCTGCGGGGTGGCGAAACCCTGCTCGACTATGGCTGCGGCTCCGGCATCCTGGCGATAGCCGCCGCCAGACTGGGCGCAAGCCAGGTCGACGGGATAGACATCGACCCTCAGGCAGTCGCAGCCTCCCAGGACAATGCCCGCCTCAATGCCGTCATCGCGCGCTTCGGTCTGCCGGGCAGCCTGCCGGAACAATCCTACGACGTGGTCGTCGCCAACATCCTCACCAATCCCCTGAAGGCCATGGCGCCGCTGCTCGCAGCCAGGGTACGCCCGGGCGGGCGCCTGGTGCTTTCGGGCATTCTTGCCGAACAGGCGGAAGACGTGATGAGGCTCTACCGTCCCTGGTTCGTCTTCGATCCACCCGCAAGCGACGAATCCTGGGTCCGGCTGGCGGGTATCCGGCAGTGAACTACCGCGCCGCCTGCCCGCACTGCGCCAGCGTATTCCGGCTGGGCGACGATCAGCTCGCAGCCGCGCAGGGCTGGGTGCAGTGCGGAGTGTGCGGCGCGGCCTTCGACGCCCGGCTTTCGCTCCTGATGGAAGACGGCTCGGCGCTGCCGCGGGTGGCCATACCCGCGCCCCGCGATGCCGAGCCGGCAGCGGCCGAACCGACCGCCGAAACCGCGCCGGAGCAGCCACAGCACGCCGCTGCGTCGCCCGCCGCGGAATCCGGCGCAGCCCAGCCCGAACACACCGCGCCCGCTTCAGCGACCGAGACGCCACGCGGCATCCGCGGACGCGAGGACGCGCTCGATCTGCCGTCCATCATTCTCATCGACCCCAATCTACCCAGCTATGACGAACCCGGACCGTTGCCCGCGATCCGGGCCGAATCGCGGGAAATCACGCCGCCGCCCGCACCTGTCGCACCGGATGAAAGGATGCCGCCCGCACCGCCGCCTGCCGCCCGCGTCGAATACGCCCAGCCAGTGCCGAGTCGGGTCTCGGCGCCGGCCGCGCATCGGCGGCGCAAACCCTGGGCCTGGGCCCTTGCCGCCTTGCTGCTGCTCGCGCTGGCCGCACAGACCGCTTACTTCCTGCGCGACACGCTCGTCCTGCGTCTGCCGCAGGCGCGTCCCGCCATCGAACAGGCCTGCGCCTGGCTCGGCTGCACCCTGTCGCTGCCGAAACGGCTCGACTACCTGCGGATTGTCGGTTCCGACCTCGCAAGCGAGGCCGACGGCCGCCTGCGTCTCGATCTCACCCTTGGCAACCACGCCGTCCATGCGCAAGCCTGGCCCGTCCTCATCCTCACCCTGACCGACCCCGGCGGGCGGCCGATCGCACGGCGCAGCTTCGCCCCGAGCGAATACCTGGGCGACCCCGCGCGCATCGCGGCCGGCATGCCGCCGCGTTCCGAACAGGCCTTGCGTCTGCCGCTTGCCGTGACCGGCATTGCGCCCTCGGGTTTTGAACTCTCGCTCGGCTATTGAACCCGGACAATCCGTTAGGCGGCCATTGCGTCCTAATGGATTATCCGGGCTGAGCGCCCGCACGCGGGGAGTGGTTGCCGCCCGGCTTCTTCGGTATAGTTCGGCTTCCCGTTGCGGGAGAGCGCATGCGCCGCATGCCGCCGAAGGCGCAATTCACCCGGAATCGCTCAGGCAAAAGGACCGCACGATCAGGAACACTCTGGAGAGCGCAGGCACCGCCTGCCACCGAAGGGGCAGCGAAAGCCAGACGCTTTCGTAATCTCTCAGGTACCAAGGACAGAGGGGTGAAGCGCATCCACGCTTCACCCCTTTTTCATTTTCGGTACCCTACATGTCGCTCAAAACCACGCCCCTCAACGCCGCCCACCGCGAACTCGGCGCAAAAATGGTCGATTTCGGCGGCTGGGACATGCCGGTCAACTACGGCTCGCAGATCGAGGAACACCACGCGGTGCGCACCGGCTGCGGGCTCTTTGACGTGTCGCACATGCTGCCGCTGGATATTCGCGGCGACAACGTGCGCGGGTTTTTGAAGCGGCTGGTCGCCAACAACGTCGATAAATTGCAGGTCTCGGGCAAGGCGCTGTATTCGTGCATGCTGAACGAGGCCGGCGGCGTAATCGACGATCTCATCATCTATTTCATGGACGAATCGTGGTTCCGGCTCGTGGTGAACGCCGGCACGGCGGACAAAGACCTCGCGTGGATGGAAAAGCAAAACGCCGAGTGGGGTGCCAAGCTCACGCTCACCCCGCGCCGCGATCTGGCGATGATCGCCGTGCAAGGGCCGAACGCCGCGCAGGTATTGAACGCCGCCCTGCCCGGTATCGATTCCATCACCGGCGCGCTGAAGCCCTTCAACGCCGCCGCGATGGGCGAAATGTTCGTCGCCCGCACGGGGTATACCGGCGAAGACGGCTTCGAAGTGATGATCCTCTCCAAGTCCGCCCCCATGTTCTGGCGCGCGCTGATGGAAAACGGCGGCAAGCCCATTGGCCTGGGCGCGCGCGACACGTTGCGACTGGAAGCCGGCATGAATCTCTACGGGCAGGACATGGACGAAACCGTGAG
>CAZOVQ010000186.1:0-3316 GCA_964583195.1 uncultured Thiobacillus sp. | reverse complement strand
GCGAGCACGAAAACCGGCTGCGGTGTGTGGCCCAGAAAAACGAGTTTGAGGGTTTCGCCGCGCTCGGCGGTACGGGGCAGATGGAGGGCGATGGTCTGGCCTTCTATCCTGACCAGGGTTTCCGTCCCGTTCTGTTCGACCACGCGGGCGAGCACGCTTTGGCCGGGGCGCAGGCTGGTGAACCGCGTTACCTGGCCGGCGCCCGGTTGCCCCGCTCCGTCGTGCGGTGCGGGCAGGGGCGGAATGCGGGACAGAGGCTGGGGATACATGCGCCTATAGGCGTTGCGTGGCGTAGGCGCGGGCGCCGGCTTGGCCGGTGCGCGCCAGGCTGATCCGTTCCTGGAGTTCGTGCAGGCGCGGCTCGGCGAGCGCGCGTATGCTGGCGTCGTTCTGCAGGATGGCGCGGATGACGGCGACCTTGGCGTGCTGTTCGCTATCGTTGAGGGCGATGGGGGCTGCCTGTTTCAGCCGGTTCACCTGGGTGCTGCAATGCGCCTCGAGCGTAGCGACCTCGTCCCACTCGCCGCGGCGCGCGGCGGCGAGCATGCTGCCCGTCAGTTCGGAGAGCGTTTCATAAACGTCGAGCATTTCGGTACTGGTCATGGAAGGTCTCCGGTTCAGGCGGCGAGGGAATGGGAGGCCGGACGGCCGTTGCGAGGTTCGATGCCGATCTGTTGCCAGGCTTCGCGCAGTTCGCGCAGCAGGCCGAGCACTTCTTCCAGCGGCGCAGGATCGTTCCTGAGATTGGCGAGCATGATGCGCTGCCCCATGTAGCCGTACAGGGTGTCGAGCTGGCGCGCGAGTTCGCCGCCGTGCGTGGGATCGAGCGCGGCGCGCAGGCCGTCCTGGACGATGTTGAGCGCCTTGCTGACGGCGGCCGATTTCTGCATCAGGTCGCGGTCCTGGATGTGCCGGATCGCCATGCGTACCGAGAGTTCGGCGCCCTCGTACAGCAGCACGATGAGCGTATGCGGGCTGGCGGCGAATACGCTGGATTCGAGTCCAACCTCGGCGTAGGCGCGGGCGGCGGTGTGGGCGGCGGTGTACACGGTCTTGTCCTTTTCTTCTTGTGTCAGGAATCGGGTTGCTGGGCGAGCAGTTGCTGGCTGAGGAAGGTGCTGGTGCTGTTCAGACGCGAAAGCAGCAGGTTCAGATTGGTGAATTCGCGGGTGAGCCGTTGCTGGATCGCGTCGAGGCGGATTTCCTGGCGTTCGATTTCGTCATTCTGGTTTTTGATGCGGTCGCGCAGGGTTTGCGTGCGCAGGTCGAAGCTGCCGCCGACGCCGATGGTGGCGTTGGCAAGCGTCAGTAGCCGCGTGGCGTAGCCGGTGGGCGAGGAGAAGAGGTTGAGCACGCCGCTGAAATCGCTCGCCACGGCGGATTCGAACGCGGCGCTGTCCAGCGCCAGGCTGCCGTCCTTCTGGAAGGCGATGCCGACTTCGGCCAGGCGGGCGAAGCTGCCGCCGGCGGCCGGGGTGTTGAAGAGGTCGCGCAACTGATCCTGCAGGCCGCGCACGGTGGCATCTCCCGCGAGCGAACCCGCGGCGGCGGTACTGCTGCCGAAGGCGGTACGCGACTTGAGCTGGCTGGCGAGCGCGTTGTAGGCGTCGACGAAGCCGCTTGCCGCGCTTTTGATCGCCTCGACGTCGCGCGCGACGGTGAGCGTCGCGGCGGCGGCCGTGGTGCCGGTAAGCGTGAGCGTCACCCCCTGGATCGCGCCTTCAACCGCGTTGCGGGTGCTGGCAATCGGGATGCCGTTGACCGTGAGGCTGGCGTCTTGCGCGGCGCGGGTCTGGCTCAGGTTCTGCGTGCCGGCCGGGTCGTAGGCGAGGAGGCCCGCGAGGCTGCCGTCGCCGCCGCTGACGCCGATGCGCAGGCTGCGCGCCGCGCCGGTTTCGGTCGAGGCGAGCGCCAACCGGAAAGGAGTGCCGCTGCCGTCGTTGACGAGGGTCGCGCTGACGCCGAAATTCGCAGCGTTGATCGCGTCGCGTATGCCTGCGAGCGTGTTGTTCGTGCTGTCGATGACGATGGCCGCCGGCGCGTTGCCGTCGGACGTGAAGCTCGCGCCGCTGTAGACGCCGTTGGCGAACGTGCCGCCGGAAACAGTGCCGAAGTCGAAGCTCAGGGTGGTGGGGGTGCCGTCGCCGATGGCTGCGCTGGCGCTCGCCTGCCCGGCGGCGACCAGATTCTGTGCCTGCGCGAGCCGGCTCACCTCGACCGAGTAGTCGCCCGGCACCGCGGTGCTGCCGGCGGTGGCCGCGAATGCGCCGGCAGCGGATGCGGTTGCGGTGAATTGCGTCAGGGCGGTGTTGAGCGTCCGGGTGGCGCTCTGGAAGCTGGCCACCAGGCTGGAGAGCGTGCCCAGGGAGGAGATGCGCGATTCGTTGTCGGCGACGCTGGCGTTGAGCGTGTCCACCGGGCGCCGCTCGACCGCCATCAGCTGCGACACCAGTGCGGGAACGTCGAAGGCGGTCTGGGTCGAGGAGGTGATGCTGGCCATGGGCGTTCTCCCGGATCAGGCTTCGCGGGCGAGGAGCTGGCCCTGAAGCAGGCTGTCGATGTTGCGCGCGATCGCCAGCGCCGCGTCGGACGGAAACTGGCGCACGGTTTCGCCGGTGTCGGTGTCGACCACCTTCACCACGGTACGGCCGACGTCGGCATCGACGCTGAATTCGAGCGCGCGGTTCGACGCACTCAGCGCCTGGTTGATGGCGGCAAGCGCCTGATCGAGCGCGGTGGGCGAGGCGGCGGGATTAGACGCCTCGACGGGTGCGGGCGCCGTCGGTGCGGGCGCAGGCACGGGCGCGAAGGCGCGCGTGTCGGCCTGAAAAGCCTGAACGGCTGGCAGATTGGCGGGCTGGACGATCATGACGACCTCCCTGGCTAAAGAATCCGGCGGCCATCGCCGGAAAAACGAATTCCGTGTACTGCTTCAATCACGCGCGCCGCGAGGCGCGCCTTGCTGCGGCGAAAGGCGCGTCCCGGAGGAGGCGCCTTTCACGGGAGCCCCGCGAGCGGGGCCGGGCCGATTAACGCAGCAACTGCAACACGGTGTTGGGGTTCTGGTTGGCCTGCGCCAGAACCGCCGTGCCGGCCTGCTGCAGGATGTTGTTCTTGGCCTGGGCCGCCGTTTCCGCGGCGAAGTCGGTGTCCTGCACGCGGCTCAGCGAGGCCGAGGCGTTCACCACTTCGATCTGCAGGGCCGCGACCGCCGAGTTCAGCGAATTGATCGTGGCGCCCTGCTCCGCGCGCGCAGTGGTGATTTTGGCGATTTCGGTGTCGAAGGCGGGCAGGCTGGATAAGGCGCTGGCGCTGG
>CAZOVQ010000185.1:0-3332 GCA_964583195.1 uncultured Thiobacillus sp. | reverse complement strand
ATCCAGCCGATGATGGGGCGACGGTAAGGGTGCGTCTGGTAGGCCGTCGACATCAGACGCTCGTACACCACAGCTTGCGGCTGATCGTCGGTGCGCAGGCGGCGCTCTTCCATCACCACCTGGATTTCCTTGGCGAAAAGCTCATCGCTGATGACCAGATTGTTCATGCGGTCGGCCTCGAGCCGCATCGACAACTCCAAGCGATCCTTCTGCATTTGCTGGAAATACGCGGTGTGGTCGCGGTTCGTAAAGGCATTTTCGCGTCCGCCCGCGGCCGCGATGCGTTTTGAAAATTCGCCGGGCGGCACGTCCTTCGTGCCTTTGAACATCATGTGTTCGAGAACGTGGGCCACCCCGGTAGTGCCGTTGAATTCGTCGAGGCTGCCAGCGCGGTACCACACCTGCGACACCATCACCGGCGCCCGATGGTCTTCCTGCACGATCACGCGCAGGCCGTTATCCAGCGTGACATCGGTCACCGCCGCCTGCGCGCCGGTCGCCAGGCACAGCGCGACGAGCCCCAGGCTTCGTTGCATCAGGTTTCGTTTCACCAGACTTCGTTTCATGTAAACACCTCGGTAGGCAGGAATGCGAATGATAAGATAGCGGCGTCTGTCGAACTGCTGTCATGACTGCCCGAATCCGTGTTTAGTTTCTTCAAGTCCAAACCGCCTGCCGTCGAGGCCGACGCGGTCGTGCCCGACACGCCGGCTGCCGTCGGACAACCTTCCGCCCCCGAATCCGCCACACCCGCATCCACGCCTGCCGCCAGGCCAGGCTGGCTGCAACGGCTGAAACAGGGGCTCAGCAAAACCCGCGACAAACTCGGCGGCCAGCTTGCTGGTCTGTTCGGCGCAGGCCGGCGGATCGACACTGAACTGTTCGAAGAACTCGAAACCATTCTGCTCACCGCCGATGTCGGCGTGAACGCCACGCAGGCCCTGCTCGACTCCCTACAGAAAAAAGTACGGCGCGAAGGTCTCACCGAAGCTGCCGACCTGCAAACTGCGCTCAGGCAGGCTCTGGCGGATCTGCTCGCCCCGCTGCAGGCACCGCTCGACGTCACCTTGCACAAGCCTTACATCCTCATGCTCGCCGGCGTCAATGGCGCGGGCAAAACGACGACCATCGGCAAGCTGGCCAAACTCTATCAATCGCAGGGGCTGTCGGTGCTGCTTGCCGCGGGCGACACCTTCCGCGCCGCCGCACGCGAGCAGTTACAGGTCTGGGGCGAACGCAACCAGGTCACCGTCATCAGCCAGGAGAAAGGCGATTCGGCGGCGGTTATTTTCGATGCCATTGCTGCCGCGCGCGCGCGCAGTATCGACGTGGTGCTGGCCGACACCGCAGGCCGCCTGCCCACCCAACTGCACCTGATGGAAGAAATCCGCAAGGTCAAACGCGTCATCGAAAAAGCCATCCCCGGTGCGCCACACGAGGTGCTGCTGGTGCTCGACGCCAACACCGGACAGAATGCCGTCGCCCAGGTCAGGGCGTTCGACGACGCCCTGGGGGTGACCGGACTTGCGCTCACCAAACTTGACGGCACCGCAAAGGGCGGCGCCATCGCGGCCATCGCCCACGCCTCGGCCGCACGCGCCCGTCCGATCCCGGTACGCTATCTTGGCGTGGGCGAAGGGCTCGACGACCTTCGCCCCTTCGATGCCCACGAGTTCGTCGAGGCCCTCTTCCCGGCATGATCCGTTTCAGCCAGGTCGCCAAACGCTACCCGGGCGGACACGAAGCGCTGACCGCAGTCGACCTTGCCATAGAAAAGGGCGAGCGCGTCTTTCTCACGGGCCACTCCGGTGCCGGCAAATCCACGCTGTTGAAGCTGATCGCCGCCATCGAACGACCGACCTCCGGCGTAGTCGCGGTCAACGGACAGAACGTCGGCCGGTTGCCGCGGCGCGCCCTTCCCTACCTGCGCCGCAACATCGGCCTGGTGTTCCAGGATCACAAATTGCTGTTCGACCGCAACGCGATCGAGAACGTAGTTCTGCCGCTCGACATTGCCGGCGTGGACCGCCGCGAGTCGCTGAAGCGTGCACGCGCCGTGCTCGACAAGGTCGGCCTGCTCACCCGCGAAAAAGCCAATCCGGTCAGTCTTTCCGGCGGGGAACAGCAGCGCCTGTGCATCGCCCGCGCCCTGGTCAGCCGCCCCGCCCTGCTGCTTGCCGACGAACCGACCGGCAACCTCGACGCCGGCTATGCCGCCGACATCATGGCGATGTTCCGCGACTTCCATCAGGTCGGCACCACGCTGGTCATCGCTACCCACGACGAACGCGCAATCAGTGCGCTGGGCGGGCATGTCCTGCACCTCGACCACGGCCGCATCGAGGCACGGACGGCATGAAACGCTGGCTTCGCCATCAGACATCCGCCTTGCGCGCCGCACTGACTCGCCTGTCGGCACAACCGCTCGCGAGTCTCCTGACGGCCCTGGGCATGGGGGCGGCGATCAGCCTGCCGGCCGGGCTGTATCTCGTTCTGAACGATCTCGGGCGTCTGGCGGGCGGGCTGCCGGCACAACCGGAAATCAGCCTCTACCTCGCCGCCGACGTCACGCCCGCCCAGGAAGCCGCACTCGCCTCCCGCCTGAAACAGGCCGACATCGCGCGTGCGCGCCGCGTCGACAAGGATGACGCCCTCGCCGCGCTCAGCGCCGCCGAAGACCTCGCCGACGTCGCCGCGGGCCTGCCGGCCAACCCCCTGCCCGACGCCTGGATCGTCCTGGCGCGCGATGGCTCGCCCGTGGCCTTGGCCAGGCTGGCCGCTGAACTGGAAAAGTTTCCGGGAGTGGACGGCACCCACCTCGACAGTCAATGGGCGCAACGCCTGACCGCAATCCTCGCCATCGGCCGCACGGCCGTAATGCTGCTCGCGGCGCTGTTCGCCATCGCTCTGATGGCGATTTCCGGCAACGCAGTGCGCGCCCAGGTTCTGGCCCGCCGCGACGAAATCCAGGTCAGTCGGCTGATCGGCGCGACCAACACCCAAATCCGCCGTCCCTTCCTCTACCTGGGCGCAGGCCAGGGCCTGCTGGGCGGACTGGCCGCGGTCGGCGTGCTGGCCGCCGCCGGCTGGATACTCCAGACGCAGGTGGCGCAACTGGCCGCCCTGTACGGCTCGCACTTCCGGCTGGCCGCGCCCTCCCCCGCCGAACTGGGCGTCGTGCTCGGCCTGCCCGCGCTCCTGGGCTGGCTGGGCGCCTGGCTATCGGTGGCCCGGGCGCTGCATCAGATCGAAAATTCGCCCTGACTGTTGTTCTGACCTCACTACTGTCCGGTTAAATTGAGGGGTGAATCGCTACAAGCCATGAGTGACAA
>CAZOVQ010000184.1:0-3399 GCA_964583195.1 uncultured Thiobacillus sp. | reverse complement strand
GGAAGGTGCCGGTGGGGTTGTTGGGGTTGGCGAGCCACAGCACGCGCGTGTCGTCGCGGATCGCCGCGCACATCGCCGCGAGATCGTGGCCAAGCTCGCGTGCGGGCACGGCGATGCCGGTGGCGCCGACGGTCTGCGTGACGATGGGATAGACGGCGAAGGCATATTGCGAAAACACCGACGACGCGCCGGGCGCAAGGAAGGCACGCGCAACCATGTCCAGGACGTCGTTGGAACCGTTGCCGAGCACGATCTGCTTCGCGTCGACGCCTAATTTTTCCGACAGTTTCGCCTTCAGCGCGAATCCCGCGCCATCCGGATACGAGGCCATCTCGTAGAGGGCATGCTGCGCCGCGGCCAACGCGCGCGGACTGGGGCCGAGCGGGTTTTCGTTCGAGGCAAGCTTGACGATGTTGGCCTCGTTGAAGTCAAGCTCGCGCGCGAGTTCGGCAATGGGTTTGCCGGGGAGATAAGGCGCAATGCCGCGCACCCAGGGCGGGGAATGATCGCAGCAGACCATCACGACGCGGCGGGGTAGGAACCGGGAATCTTGAGGAAGGCCGCGCGTGATTCGATCTCGGCCAGCGCGGCAGCTAGCGGCGCGTCCTGGCGATGCCCCTCGCAGACGACGAAAAAAATATATTCCCAGCTGCCCGCGCCCACCGAATCACGGCGGGCCGGGCGCGATTCCAGCCGGCTCATGGAAATGCCGGCATCGGCGAGTGGTTGCAGCAGCTTGACCACAGCGCCGGGCTGATTCTTCACGCCCATGACGATCGAGGTCTTGTCGCGGCCGGAAGGCGGCGCATCGGTTTTTCCCAGCACCAGGAAGCGTGTGGTGTTGCTGGATTCGTCCTCGACGCGTTTTTCCACCACGACGAGACCATATAGGCCGGCAGCCGCTTCCGCGCCAAGCGTGGCAGCGTCGGCTTCCTGCGCCGCGCGGCGCGCACCGTCGGCGTTGCTGACCACGGCGATCCGTTCCGCCTGGGGAAGATGTCGTGCCAGCCACTGCTGGCACTGGGCCAGCGATTGAGCGTGGCCGTAGACGCGAGCGATACCATCGCGGTCGGCTATCCTGCGCATCAGGGTCTGATGGATGGGCAGAATCACTTCACCGCAAATCCGCAAGGGGCTTGCCACGACAAGGTCGAGCGTGCGGCCGACGGCGCCCTCGGTGGAGTTTTCCACCGGAACCACGGCAAAATCGGCACGGCCGGTTTCCACCGCCTGGAAGCAGGCGTCGATGTCGGTTTCGGCAAGTGCCTCGACATCCTGGCCGAACTGCCGGGTGACGGCCTGTTGGCTGAACGTGCCGGCAGGGCCGAGATAGGCGACACGCGTGGTTTCTTCCAGTGCGCGACAGGCCGACATGACTTCGCGGATCAGCCGCTCGACGGTATCGCCGGACAGCGGGCCGGGATTGGCATCCTTCAGGCGGCGCACGATCTGCGCCTCGCGTTCGGGACGGTAGATTTTCTCGCCTTTCTTGGCACGGCCGACTTCCTGCGCAATGGCGGCACGCTCCGACACCAGCTTCAGCAATGTGTCGTCGATGGCGTCGATGCGCGCACGCAGCGCGCCAAGTTCAGTGTTCGCGCTCGGCGCGCTGCGGGTGGCGTCATTCATCACGCAGGCAGGTAGCGCACGGCAAGGACGCCGTCGATGGCGGCAAGCTGCGCGATCACCGGATCGAGCACCGCGCTGTCCACGTCGACCAGCGTGTACGCCATGTCGCCCCTGGACTTGTTCACCATGTTGTGGATGTTGAGGCCGGCGCCCGCCAGCACCGAAGATATCTGTCCCACCATGTTGGGCACGTTGGCGTTGGCGATGCCGATGCGGAAGTTCGATTCGCGCGCCATCGCGACGTTGGGGAAATTGACCGCATTGAGGATGTTGCCGTTTTCCAGATAGTCGGCGAGCTGCTCGGCGACCATCACCGCGCAGTTTTCCTCGGCCTCTTCGGTGCTCGCCCCCAGGTGTGGCAGGGCGACGACCCTGGCGTGCCCCTTCAGCGCATTCGCCGGGAAATCGCAGATGTAGGCGTGTAGCTTGCCGGCGTCGAGCGCCTCGACCACGGCCGCGTTGTCGACCACGCCTTCGCGCGCGAAATTCAGTAGCACCGCGTCGGGGCGCATCGCACCGAGGCGTTGGGCGTTGATGAGATTGCGGGTGGCGTCGATGAGCGGCACATGCAGGGTGACGAAATCCGAAAGACGCAGCGCGTCCTCGACGTTCTCGGCGCGCTTGACCTGCGACGGCAGGCGCCAGGCGGCATCCACGGTAATGGCCGGGTCAAAGCCAACGACCTGCATCCCCAGCCGGATCGCCGCTTCGGCGATGTGCGAACCGATGGCGCCCAGGCCGATCACGGCCAGCGTGCGGCCGGGCAGTTCCATGCCGGCAAAGGCTTTCTTGCCCGCCTCGGTCGCGCGGTGCATCTCCTCGTCGGTGCCAGACAGCCCCTCGACGAATTTCAGCGCCGGCACCAGATTGCGCACGCCCATCAAGAGGCCGGCGATGACGAGTTCCTTGACGGCGTTGGCATTTGCCCCCGGCGCGTTGAACACCGGCACACCACGTTCGGACAGCGCTTTCACCGGGATGTTGTTGGTGCCGGCCCCGGCGCGGCCAATGGCCTGGACGCTGGCGGGAATCGCCATGTCGTGCATGTTGGCCGAGCGCACCAGGATGCCGTCGGGGTCGGCGATGTCGCCCCCCACGGTGTAATGCTGCGGCAGCCGCGCGAGTCCGCGCGCGGAAATCGCGTTGAGGGTGAGCACCTTGCGCGCGTCAGCCATGGCTTTTCTCGAAGTCGGCCATGAAATCGACCAGTGCCCGCACGCCTTCGACCGGCATCGCGTTGTAGATCGACGCGCGCATGCCGCCGACCGAACGGTGTCCCTTCAGTTGTAGCAGGCCGGCTGCCTTTGCGCCCTTGAGAAACGCTTCATCGAGCGCGGCATCGTGAAGCGTGAACGGCACGTTCATCAAGGAGCGGTTCTCGCTCGCCACCGGTGAACGGTAGAAATCTCCGGCGTCGATTTTTGCGTACAGCAGCCCGGCTTTTTCGCGGTTGGTCTTTTCCATCGCCGCGAGGCCACCGTTGGCTTTGAGCCATTTGAAAACGAGGCCGGCGGTGTACATGCCAAAGGTTGGTGGCGTGTTGTACATCGACTCGTTGTCGGCGTGGATCTTGTAGTCGAACATCGTCGGCGTGCCCTTCACGGTCTCGCCGATGAGGTCTTCGCGCACGATGACGATCGTCAGGCCAGCCGGGCCGATGTTCTTCTGCGCGCCGGCGTAGATCAGGCCGAACTTGCTCACGTCCATCGGGCGCGACAGGATGGTCGACGACATGTCGGCGACCAGCGGCGTCGCCCCCGTATCGGGGAT
>CAZOVQ010000183.1:0-3423 GCA_964583195.1 uncultured Thiobacillus sp. | reverse complement strand
CTGCGCAAACTCACCGCGACCATCGCGCGCTCGCGGACGCTCGTCATCTTCATCAACCAGATCCGCATGAAGATCGGCGTCATGTTCGGCAACCCCGAAACCACCACCGGCGGCAACGCGCTGAAGTTCTACGCCTCGGTTCGCCTTGATATCCGTCGGGTCGGCGCGATCAAGAAAGGTGACGAAGTGGTCGGCAACGAAACCAAGGTCAAGGTCGTGAAGAACAAGGTCTCGCCGCCATTCAAGGAAGCCTATTTCGACATCCTCTACGGCCAGGGCATTTCGCGCGAGGGCGAGATCATCGAACTCGGCGTCGCCCACAAACTTGTCGACAAGTCCGGCGCCTGGTACGCCTATAAGGGCGACAAGATCGGCCAGGGCAAAGACAACGCCCGCGAATATCTGCGCGAGCATCCCGAAATCGCCCGCGAAATCGAAGCCGGTATCCGCGCAGCGGTCGGCGTCGCCGGCACGGCAGCTGCGGTCGAAGACGACAATGAAGGCGAATTCGGCACCTGATTCAAATCGCCTGCGCGCAATCGCGCTGGGGCTGCTCGCAAGGCGCGAGCACAGCCGTTTCGAACTCGCGCGCAAACTCGAAGCCTCCGGGTTCGCCCGCGCCGACATCGCGCCCCTGCTCGATCTTTTCGAAGAAAAGAACTGGCTTTCGGATCGCCGCTTCGCCGAAAGCTACGTCGCCGACCACCGTGCCCGCGCCGGCAGCGTCAAGCTCGCCCACGCGCTGCGCCTGCGCGGTGTGGCGGATGATCTCGTCGCCGCCGCGCTCGGCGACACTGGCGACAGCGAAATCGAACGGGCACGCGAAGTGTGGCGGAAGAAATTCGGCACCCTCCCCGCCGGCACGGCGGAGCAGGCAAAGCAGACGCGTTTCCTGCTGGGGCGCGGCTTTCCCGCCGATGTCGTCCGGCGCGTGCTGGACGGCCGAGAGGATCGCTGACCGCGCCGCTTACGGAATGACGCCGCAGGCAACGCGCGCGCCACCCCCTCCCAGCGGTGCGGGGTGATCCGCATGATTGTCGCCACCTGCGTGAATCATCAGCGAACGCCCCGACACGTCGGCCAGTTTCAGACGCGGCGCCAGCACCGGCTGTACCGCCCTTCCGTCGACGTCGGCGTAGAGCGGAGGCAGGTCGCCCAGATGGCCGTCGCCCCATGCGTATCCGTGGCGCTTCGCGTCGAGCGGATCGTAGTGCCCGCCGGCAGCCAGTGCGGCCACCGGCTTGCCGTCCTTTTCCTTCGGCGCGCAACTCGGCTTTTCGTGTACGTGGAAACCGTGCAGCCCCGGAGACAGGCCATGCAAAGCCGGGGTCAGAACCAGTCCGTATTTCGAATCTTCGAGACGCACGGTTCCCGCGCTCGAAACCACGCCGTTTCCGTCGACCAGATCGATCTGGACGAGCGTGCCGGCGGAAGCCGCGCTGGCGACCAGAAAGACCGGTACCCCTATCGCTGATTTCTTCATGAGGCAGGCTCCTGGAGTTCCTTGAACGAGGGATTTGCACGACAGGCCGACAAGCGGGCGAGGCAGGCCCGCGCCGCGTCGCCCGACGGAGGCCTCCTTCAGAAAAGGCTAGATGGAAACGATGACAGGCGCAAGGCGTCGGCAAAGAGGTCGGCCAGATGATTCATATTGAACCTTTCAACCTAGTGTAGTGTTGCGCTGTTGATGAAGCTTAAAATCAACGCCGAAAAGCGGTCAACTGCGTTAGGTTCAATAGAATATCCGGGTTCAATGAGCCCCCAGTTTCCTCCAACCATGACCCTCGCCCTCTCCGATCTGATCTCGCCGCCGCTCCTTTCCGTCGCGACAGTCCGGGCCGTGGAGCGCCGCGCGCAGGCCGTGCATCCGGATGCATCGCTGATGGACAAGGCTGGGGCTGCGGCCGCCCGCCACGCCGGCGCGATGGCGACGGATACCGGAGCACCGGTGCTGGTGCTGGCGGGGCCTGGCAATAACGGCGGCGACGCCTTCGTCGCGGCGCGGCTGCTGGCAGCGCAAGGCTTTCGCGTGACGCTGGCAAGCCGCACCGATCCGGCACGGCTGCCGCCGGAGGCGGCACGCGCGCATGCCGCCTGGCGGGCAGCGGGCGGCGACTGCGTGACCGCGTTTCCGCGGGGCCGCCCGTTCGCCCTGGTGGTCGATGGCCTCTTCGGCGCGGGACTCGCACGCGAGGTGTCGGGCATCGAAGCCGAGTGGATCGACGCGGCCAACGCGCTCGACTGCCCGCGTCTGGCGCTGGACGTGCCAAGCGGGCTGGACGCGGATACGGGTCGGGTGCGCGGCCTCGCCCTGCGCGCCGACGCAACCCTGACGTTTCTCGGCGCAAAGCCCGGGCTTGTCACCGCCGACGGCCCGGATCATGCAGGCGCGATCTTCGTCGACACGCTAGGCGTGGACGTCCACGGTGCGCCCGGTTTCGCACTCACCCGACTGGAGGCGCGCCACCATCTGCCGCCACGCCGGCGCAACAGCCACAAGGGCGATTTCGGCCATGTCGGCATCGTCGGCGGCGCGCCGGGGATGGTGGGCGCGGCGCTCATCGCCGGCCGCGCGGCACTGGCGCATGGCGCAGGGCTGGTCACGCTGGGCGTGCTGGATGCGCGCGTAGCGGTGGATTACGGCGAACCGCGCCTGATGTTCGCACCGCCGGAAAAACTGGCCGGCACGGCGCTGACAGTGCTGGCCATCGGCCCCGGCCTCGGCCGGACCGCGTCCGCCCGCGCGCTGCTGCGCGCCGCGCTCGCCGCGCCCTGCCCGCTGGTGCTGGATGCCGATGCGCTGAACCTGCTGGCGGACGACCCGACGCTGGCGGACGCAGCCGCCCGGCGCGCCGCCGCGCCCACGCTCTTCACGCCGCATCCCGGCGAGGCCGCGCGCCTGCTGGACTGCGACACGACCACGGTACAGGCCGACCGGGTCGCGGCAGCGACGACGCTGGCCGCACGCTTCGGCGCGCATGTCGCACTGAAAGGCGCAGGCACGGTGATCGCGCATCCGCAGGGCCGTTACGCGATCAACACCACGGGCGGCCCGCATCTCGCCCAGGCCGGGTCGGGCGACCGCCTCACCGGCCTGGTCGCCGCGCTGCTGGCGCAGGGCATGGCGGCGGGCGACGCGCTCGAAGCCGCCGTCTGGCGGCACGGCAGTGAACCGCCTATTCCCTCAGCAGCGATTTGACGATGCGCTTCAGCGCCTCCAGCGCCGCATCGGGCGTGGCGTCGAACTGCGCGCGGACGATGGCGCCGTCGATGGCCAGCGCGACGGCCTGCGCCAGCCTGGCGCGTTGGCGCGACGCCGGCAGCACGGCGGCGATGGCGGCCGCCACGTCGGCCTTGTGCGCGCGCGCGATTTCGACGACCTCGGGCAGGCTGCCCGCGAGCTCGCCCACGCTGTTGATGAAG
>CAZOVQ010000182.1:0-3474 GCA_964583195.1 uncultured Thiobacillus sp. | reverse complement strand
CAGATGGAGGAAGAAGGCCAGCGCATCATCAAGCTGAACATCGGCAACCCCGCGCCCTTCGGCTTCGAAGCCCCGGAAGAGATCGTGCAGGACGTGATCATCAACCTGCCGAACGCCTCGGGCTACAGCGATTCCAAGGGCCTGTTCTCGGCGCGCAAGGCGATCATGCACGAGACGCAGAGGAAGGGCATCGCCGGCGTCACCATCGACGATATCTTCGTCGGCAACGGCGTGTCGGAGCTCATCGTGATGTCGATGCAGGCGCTGCTGAACAACGGTGACGAGGTGCTGGTGCCGGCGCCGGACTATCCGCTGTGGACGGCGGCGGTGAGCCTGGGCGGCGGCAAGCCGCGCCACTACCTATGCGACGAGGGGGCGGGCTGGCTGCCGGATATCGACGATATCCGTTCGAAGATCACGCCCAACACGCGCGCCATCGTCGTCATCAACCCGAACAATCCGACCGGCGCGCTGTATCCGGTGGAACTGTTGCGCGAGATCGTCGACATCGCGCGCCAGCATCAGCTCATCGTCTACGCCGACGAAATCTACGACAAGGTGCTGTACGACGGCGCGACGCACACCTCGCTGGCTTCGCTGGCCGACGACGTGCTCATCGTCACCTTCAACGGCCTGTCGAAGAACTACCGCGCCTGCGGTTACCGCTCGGGCTGGCTGATCGTGTCGGGCGACAAGCGCCACGCGCGCGACTATCTCGAAGGCCTGAACATGCTGGCGTCGATGCGTCTGTGTTCCAACGTGCCGGGCCAGTTTGCGATCCAGACCGCGCTCGGCGGCTACCAGAGCATCAACGACCTGGTCGCGCCGGGCGGGCGGCTGGCGCGCCAGCGCGATCTGGCGCACCGGCTGCTGACCGGGATTCCGGGCGTGAGCTGCGTCAAACCCCAGGCGGCGATGTATCTCTTTCCCAAGCTCGATCCCAAGCTTTACCCCATCAACAACGACCAGAAATTCATCCTCAACCTGCTGGAAGAGGAGCGCGTGCTGGTGGTGCAGGGCAGCGGCTTCAACTGGCCGCACCCCGACCACATCCGCGTGGTGTTCTTGCCGCACGAGGAAGACCTGACCGAGGCCATCGGCCGCGTCGGGCGCTTTCTCGAGCGCAACCGGGCAGGGTGAGCGGCTGGCATGATGATATCGCTTGATGAACTGCGCGGTTTGATGCTTGATCTGGAATCGGATCGTGTTGAACGCACGCGCGCGTTCAACAAGGGGGACAAGCTGGGCGAAGCGGTATGTGCGTTTGCCAATGACATGCCCAATCATCGCTTGCCCGGCTATTTCTTCGTCGGCGTCGATGATGCGGGCAAGCTGACGGGCTTCAAAGTGGACGACGCGTTGCTGAGAACGCTGGCGGCGGTGCGTTCGGACGGCAACGTGCTGCCGCAACCGCGCATGAATGTCGAACGCGTCGTTTTCCCGGAAGGGGAGGTCGCCGTCGTCGAAGTGTTTCCATCTGATTTGCCGCCGGTGCGCTACAACAGCCGTGTGTGCATTCGGGTTGGCCCGCGCAAGGGCTACGCCAATGAGCAGGAAGAGCGCGTGTTGATCGAGCGTCGGCAGGCGCAGGCAAAAAGTTTCGACGCGCGTCCCTGTTTCGAAGCGGGTTTGAGCGATCTGGCGCTGGGTCAGTTCGACGCGTACCGTCGTGTAGCGGTCGACGCCGACACCATCACCGCCAATCATCGCCCGATCGACCAACAGCTCGCGTCGCTGCGGCTGTACGACCCCGAGCGCGGCTGCCCCACGCACGCGGGTCTACTGCTCATCGGCAAGAACCCGCGTTTCTATCTACCCGGCGCTTACGTTCAATACCTGCAATTGCCCGGTGAATCGCTGACGGACCGGCCGGTCGATCAGGCGGAAATTTCCGGTGATTTATCGTCTGTGATGCGTGAACTGGAATTGCGCGTCAAATCGCTGTTGCACCAAGCCATGCGTCAGGTGGGCGGCCTAGCGGAGCGGCTCGAACCCGATTATCCGGAGTGGGCCTTACGCGAGCTTTTGATGAACGCGGTGATGCACCGGAATTACGACAGCAATGCGCCGATCCGCTTCTACGTTTTCTCGGAACACATTGAAATCCTGAGTCCCGGTGGCCTGTACGGCGAAGCGACGCGGGAGAATTTTCCGACGCGCAACAGCTACCGAAATCCGGTGATTGCCGAAGCAATGAAATCACTGGGCTACGTCAACCGTTTCGGCTATGGCGTACAGCGCGCGCAGGCACTGCTCGCGCAGAATGGCAATCCGCCCGCCAAGATCGAATTCGACGAGCATTCCTTCCTTGTCAAGATTTATCCGCGCCCGGCATGAAAACCGTCGCCTTCTTCAACAACAAGGGCGGCGTCGGCAAGACTTCGCTGGTCTACCACCTTGCCTGGATGTTTGCCGACCAGGGCGTCAAGGTACTGGCGGTCGACCTCGACCCGCAGGCCAACCTGACCGCGATGTTTCTCGACGAGGCGCGGCTGGAAGCGCTGTGGCCGGACGACGAACACCCGGAGACGGTTTTCGGCGCGATCCGCCCCATCCTGCGCGGGCTGGGCGACATCGCCCCACCGCATATCGAATGGGTCGGCGACCAACTGGGTCTGATGCCTGGCGATCTCGGTCTGTCTTCGTTCGAAGACAAACTTTCTGACGCCTGGCCGCGCTGCCATAACGCCGACGAATCCGCATTTCGAACCATGACGGCGTTCCACCGCATGATGCTGCGCGGCGCAGATGAAGACGCGGCTATCGCCCTGATCGACGTTGGTCCCAATCTGGGCGCGATCAATCGCTCCGCATTGATTGCGGCGGACCAAGTGTGCTTACCCCTTTCCCCCGATCTTTTTTCCTTGCAAGGGCTGAAAAACCTCGGGCCGACCTTGCGTTCCTGGCGTGCTGCCTGGCAGGGCATGAGCACCAAAGCACCGCGTGATCTGCCTCTGCCGCGTGGCGTAATGCAGCCTATGGGTTATGTCGTGATGCAGCATGGCAAGCTCGGCTCGGAGCCGGTCAAGGCGTACAAACGCTGGATCGAACGCATTCCGGGCGTCTATCGTCGCGCTGTGCTTGATGTACCAGAGCAAACCTTCGAAAAAGTCGAGGATGACCCCCATTGCCTTTCGCTACTCAAACACTATCGCAGCCTGATGCCGATGGCGATGGAAGCCCGCAAGCCTATCTTTAAACTCAAGCCATCTGACGGTGCTATTGGCGCGCATGTCGAGGCAGTGAAAAGTTGCTACAGGGACTTTCAAGCACTTGCGTCCCGGATTGCGACTGGCGCTGAACTGCCCGTTCAGTGGAGGCAGCCCCGCAACGACTAACCCAACAATATCCTGCAACCTTTATCGAATCTGATTATGAAACCTATCCACGTCGGCCTCCTGGGCCTGGGCACTGTTGGCGGCGGCACGCTGACCGTACTGCGCCGCAACGCCGAAGAAATCACCCGCCGCGCCG
>CAZOVQ010000181.1:0-3480 GCA_964583195.1 uncultured Thiobacillus sp. | reverse complement strand
GCGCCGACGGCATTCGGCCTCGCGCTGGTGCTGCTGGGCGGCGGCCTCATGGCCTGGCTGGCCGCGGTCGCCATTGCGCTCGCGCGCGCCGCACCGGGAGACACGGTCACCGCGATGCGGCTGGCGAGCCTCGCCTTCCTCGCCGCCCTGCTGCTGGGCCTGGCGCTGGGCTGGCCGCACGCCGGCGGCGGCGCGTCGCCGCACCACGCCGGGCTGATCGACGCGCACCTCGCCTTCGGCCTCGTCGGCTGGGTGCTGCTGCTGGTCGTCGGCGTCGCCTACCAGGTGGTGCCGATGTTCCAGATCACGCCGGCCTATCCGGCCTGGCTGCGGCGCCTGCTCGTGCCCGCCCTATTCGCCCTGCTGGTGCTGCGCGGCTTCGCGCCGGCATGGCCGGCCGACGCAACACCGGCCATCGACGCGATGCTCGCCGCCGGCCTCCTGCTGTTCGCCATCGCCACGCTGCATGTCCAATCGCGGCGGCGCCGCCGGCTGCCGGACGTCACGCTGGATTTCTGGCGCTTCGCCATGGCGAGTCTCGTCGCCGGCGTGGCGGCGTGGGGCGTCGCGCAGGCGGTGCCGGCGTGGGCGGATCACGACGCCTATCCGCTGCTGCTGGGTGTGCTGTTTCTCGGCGGCTTCGCGGTCAGCGTGGTGAACGGCATGCTCTACAAGATCGTGCCCTTCCTCGCCTGGTTTCATCTGCAGGCCCAGTTGCAGGCGCGCGCAGGCAGCATCCCCACCATGAAGGAGATGATCGCGGAGGGCAGGATGCGCGGGCAGTTTCGCCTGCATCTCGCCGCCTGCGGTCTGCTTGCGGCTGCCGTGGTCTGGCCGCCGCTTGCAAGACCGGCAGGCATCATGCTGGCGCTGTCGGCGGCGCTGCTGGGCGCCAACCTGTACTCGGCGGTGGCGCGCTTCAAGCGCCACCGCGGACGTTTGAACCTAGTGTAGTGTTGCACGCAGATGGAAACATATGAAACTCAGTAACAGCGTGGGTTTGGCGTTGATTTTAAGCTTCATCAACAGCGCAACACTACACTAGGTTCAACTAGCCGATCGTCACCTCGAAATTGCCGTCGCCGAGCGCGCGCGTGGCGTGCGGCACGTGCTGCGCGTCGAGCAGTTCGTACAGCGGATGCGGCTGGCAGTGGATGAGCAGGCGCACGGTCTGCCCCGGGCGGCGCAGCGCGAGTGCTGCAAGCACCTTCTCCAACGGCTCCGGCGGCGCCATGTGGCGGCCGTCGACCAGCAGCTCGGCGTTCATGGCAGGGCTTTCATGCGCGCGATGAGCTCGGCGCGCTGCGGGGCGAGCGTGCGGTCGGACATGGGATAGAGGATGTTTTCTTCCTTGGCGTTGTGCTGCCGCATGAGCCAGAGCAGGGTTTCGGCATGGCCAAGGAAACGCGTCGCATCGCGCGCGGCGAGCGCCGCCGTCATTTCCGCGAACAGGCCGTTCATCTGCGCGTGTTCGCTGCGCATCACCTGCGTCGGCCCGGCTGTCGATCCGGTTGCCGCCTCGAAGGCGGGAAACAGTACCGATTCCTCCATGGCGAAGTGGTGCGCCATGGCCTGGCGGAAGGCCGCGTAGCGCGCATCGGCCTGCGCCCAGTCCTGCGCCGCGGCGGCCGCCTCGGCGTCGGCGAAGAAGCCGTCGCACTGCGCATGGTCGTGCGCAAGATAGCTGGAAAAACTGTCCATGTCGGCAAGCCCTCGGGGGTCAGGGCCCGACTCTAGGCAGGCTTCGCCGGCACTGCCTTGATGCAGGTCAAAGCGGGCGCCGCACCGCTTCAGAACAGGCTGGACGGATTGTCGAGCACCGCCTTCAGCCGCGCCTCGTCGTGCACGGTCAGCCATTCGTCGTGCACTTCGAGGATGCCGGATTCCTTCAGCCGCGCGAGCAGGCGCGAGAGGGTTTCCGGCTTCACACCGACGCGCGAGGCGACGACGTTCTTCGGCACGCGCAGATGGATGCGCTGCGGATCCGGCGCATCGCGCAGCAAATCGAGCAGGTAGTAGACCAGGCGCTGGCCCGCGCTGCCGCAGGCGAGATGGTCGATCTCGTTGACCAGGCCATGGATGCGCATGGCCATGCCGCCCATCATGCGGAACGCGAGACCTGGGCTGTCGCGCAGCGCGCGATTGAGATCCTCGAAGGCAAAGCTCACCAGCCGCACCTGATCGACCGCCGCCGCGTTCACCGGATAGCGTCCGCCCATGAAGGACACCGCCTCGGCGAAAAGATTGCCGGGGCGGATGAGGTCGATGACCTTCTCTTCGCCGGTGGGCGAAATGCGGTAGAGCCGCACCTGCCCCGAGGTCACGAGGAAGAAGTGCGCGGCGTTCTCGCCCTGCCGGAACACCGTGCGGCCCGGCGCGAACTGGCGGGCCTCGGCCTGCCGCAGCACCGTGGCGAGTTCGTCGGGCGTGAGTTTGGAGAACAGGTAGTTCTGCACGACCTGCAGGCGGGTCAGTTCATCCAGCGGATGGTTTTCCATGGGCAGTCGGTTGTCGCTGTCGTGGCCGGGAATCAGGATTGTAAATCCGAAATAACCCTGTTTTGACCTAGGTCAAGGCGGCTGGCGCGCATCAGGCGGTTAATGCAAACCGCACTCTGCTGTCGCACCGCAGGCTTCCCAACCCCGAAGGAGGAATCAGACATGAAGTTCGCACCCCACGCAGCCATCGCCCTTTCCGCGCTGACGTTCGCCGTCGCGTCGGCCTGGGCCGCAGAGCCCGTCGTCCAACAGGCCACGCCGGAAGAAAAATATCTCGCCGGTGCGCCGGCCGGCGCCGGCAAGCTGGAAATGTACCAGTCGACCGACCCCAACGCGCCGGCCATGGCGAAGGCCGAGTTCGATCAGGGCCGGCAGATCTATTTCGACCGCTGTGCCGGTTGCCACGGCGTGCTGCGCAAAGGCGCAACCGGCAAACCGCTGCTTCCCGATGCCATGCAGAAGCTGGGAACGGAAAGCCTGAAGGTCTTCATCCATTACGGCACCGCCGGCGGCATGCCCGGCTTCGGCACCTCGAACGAGATGAGCGAGAAGGAAATCGACGTCATGGCCCGCTACATCCAGCATCCGGCGCCGCAGCCGCCGGAGTGGGGCCTGAAGGAGATGAAGGCTTCGTGGAAATTGCTGATCCCCGAAGACCAGCGCCCGAAGAAGAAGATGAACACGCTCAACCTCAACAACCTGTTCTCGGTCACCCTGCGCGATTCCGGCGAACTGGCGCTGATCGACGGCGACAGCAAGAAGATCGTCACCATCCTCAAGACCGGCTTCGCGGTGCACATTTCGCGTTTCTCGAAATCGGGACGCTATCTCTACACCACCGGACGCGACGGCCTCATCAACCTGATCGACCTGTGGATGGAAACGCCGCAGACCGTCGCCGTCATCCGTACCGGATCGGACGCGCGTTCCATCGACACCTCCAAGTTCAAGGGCTACGACGACAAGATCGCCATCGCCGGTT
>CAZOVQ010000180.1:0-3486 GCA_964583195.1 uncultured Thiobacillus sp. | reverse complement strand
CCATCTGATCAGCGGTACACTTTGGCATCGGCACAGCTCCTCGCAAAATCTTCTCGCACGCTGATTTTATGCGGGTTTCAAGGCTGTGCCGACCTCATTCTGGTGAAATATCCGGGCTAAATATCTGTCTTGGAAGGCGGGCGCAGGGCGGCTACCGGGACTGTCGCCCGGCGTGGGCGTGGCGGGCCCCACGGCGCACGTCCGCCGCGGTTACAATCCGGGCATGACCGATTTCGCCATGTTTTTGCCCCGCATCGTAGCCCTGCTCGACCGTCTGGACGCGCCATCCGTGCATGTCCCCGACTGGAGAACCGTGCGTGCCGCGCGCTGGTCGGCGCGCGATGGTGTGCTTAAGCCCATCCTGCATCCGCAGCGGGTGGCCATGAAAGACCTGCTCGGCATCGACGAGCAGAAGCGGCGCGTGGACGCCAATACGCGACAGTTCGTGCAGGGGCGCCCGGCCAACAACGTGCTGCTCACTGGCGCGCGCGGCGGCGGCAAGTCGTCGCTGGTGAAGGCGGCGCACGCGAAATACGCAGCCAGGAGGCTGCGTCTGATCGAGGTGGACAAGGCCGGGTTGCCGGCATTGCCCGATCTGTTCGATCTGCTTGCCGGAGCGCCCGATTACCGCTTCATCGTGTTCATCGACGACCTCAGCTTTGCGGAACACGAACCGGGCTACGCCAGCCTCAAGGCTGTGCTCGACGGCTCGCTCGCCGGACCCACGGACAATGTGCTGATCTATGCCACCAGCAATCGGCGCCACCTGATGCCAGAGTACATGGCGGAAAATCTCGAGACGAGACATGTGGGCGGCGAGGTGCACCCGGGCGAGGCGACCGAGGAAAAGGTGTCGCTGTCGGATCGCTTCGGGCTGTGGGTGAGTTTTCACGTCATGGACCAGGACAGTTATCTCGCTATCGCCCGCCACTGGGCACTTCAGCTCGGCGCATCACTCGACGACGATTTCGAACGGACGGCGCTACAGTGGTCGCTCGGGCGCGGTGCACGCAACGGGCGGGTGGCGTGGCAGTTCGCGCGCGACTGGGCCGGGGGCAATCGATGAGCCGCTCGATGCGCGAACCGGACGGATTGGCAAACGCCCTCCCCGCCCCCCCCCGCCCGCGCAAACGGAGACAGGCACGATGCACGTCCAGGGCGATCTGACCGAGGTCGCCGCCGCGGTTCTGACGCGGCCCGGCGGCGAGGTGATGCTCGCCCGCCGTCCACCGGGCAAGGTCTACGCCGGCTACTGGGAATTTCCCGGCGGCAAGGTCGAGCCGGGCGAATCACTGGAGGCGGCGCTCGCGCGCGAGCTGCGCGAGGAACTGGGCATAGGCGTGACACGCGCCTGCCGCTGGATCACCCGCGTGTTCGTCTACACGCACGCCACGGTGCGGCTCAATTTCTTCCGCGTGTTCGAATGGGCGGGCGAGGCGCATCCGCACGAAGGCCAGATGCTTTCCTGGCAGCATCCGGAGGCCGTCGCGGTATCGCCGCTGCTGCCCGCCAATTTCCCGATCGTGAAGGCGCTGTCGCTGCCACCGGTGCTCGGCATCAGCCATGCCGAAGCGCTGGGAAGGGAAGTTTTTCTCGCCCGCCTGGACGCGGCGCTCGCCAACGGACTGCGTTTGATCCAGTTGCGTGACAAATCGCTGCCGGACGCGGCGCGTCTGGAACTGGCGCGCGAAACCGTGCGCCGGGCACACGCGGCGGGTGCGCGCGTGCTGGTCAACGGCGACTTGGCGTTTGCCCGCGCCGCGGGTGCGGACGGCGTGCATCTGGATGCCGCGGCAGCGGCGACGCAGACGGCACGCCCTGAATGCGACTGGGTCGGCGTATCCTGCCACGGTGCGGACGAGCTGGCGCACGCGGCCGCGATCGGCGCTGACTACGCCCTGCTCTCGCCCGTGCTGCCCACGCTTTCGCACCCGGGCGCGGCGACACTGGGATGGGAAACGTTTTCCGCGCTCGCCGCCGCGAGCCCGATCCCGGTCTACGGTCTGGGCGGACTGGAACGCGGCGACGTGGCGGAGGCGCAGGCGCATGGCGCGCACGGCGTGGCGCTCCTGCGCGGAGCCTGGACGTGAAACGCGCACTGCTGCCCATCCTGCTGAGCGTCGCGCTGCTGGCCATCGCGGCAGCGGGCTGGTGGTTCAAGCGCCCGGCCGAAGCGCTTGCCGTGGCCTGCCCGGACCCGATCGCCGGCTGCGGCTTTCGCCACGCCGGCGCAAGCGCACGGATTCGCTTTTCCACGGTTCCGGTGCCGCTCGAAGCCTTCGAACTCGTCGTCGAGGCGCCAGGCGTGCGGCGCGCCAGCGCGGAATTCCAGATGACAGGCATGGACATGGGGTTCAACCGCTACGATCTGAAGCCGGCGCAGGGCGGCTTCGCCGCGAAGGTCACGCTGCCTGTCTGCGTCAGCGCGCGACATGACTGGGTGCTGTATCTCGACCTCGACGGCAGGCGCTATGCCGTGCCCTTCAGTTCCCGCTGATCGCGTCGTAGTAGCCTCAACGCGCCCTTTCATGCAAGCGTCATATTCGAGCGTCTATAATCCGGCAAGGATTGGAGAAAAACACACATGATGCTTTCCGAACATACCTACAAGCAGTTTGACGCCGAGCTGGAATCGGTGCGGGCAAACGTATTGAAAATGGGCGGGTTGGTCGAGGAGCAGATCGTCAATGCGGTCGATGCGCTGGTAAAGGGCGACCTCGATCTGGCCGACCGTGTGGACGCGAACGACCACAACGTCAACGCGCTCGAAGTCGCCATCGACGAGGAATGCACCAACATCATCGCGCGCCGCCAGCCAACCGCGTCGGACTTGCGCATGGTGCTGATGGTGGTGAAGACCATCACCGACCTCGAACGCATCGGCGACGAGGCCAGCAAGATCGCGCGCATGGCCAAGCTCATCCACAAGGCCGAGCGCATCAGCCTGCCACGTTTCTCGGAAGTGAAATACATGTCCGACCTGGTGCTCGACATGTTGAGGAAGGCGCTCGACGGCTTTGCCCGTCTGGACGCCACCAAGGCGGTCGAAATCGCGCGCCAGGACCAGTCGGTCGACGAGGAATTCCGGCTCAACCTGCGCCACCTCATCACCTTCATGATGGAAGACCCGCGCACGATATCGGTCTTCATCGACATCCTGTTCGTCGCCAAGGCCATCGAGCGCATGGGCGACCATGCCAAGAACATGTCCGAGTACGTCGTCTACATGGTCAAGGGCAAGGACGTGCGCCACACCTCGCTGGAAGAGATCGAGAAGGAAGTGCTCTGAGCCGGCTCCGGGCTGGCTCGCGCAGGCGAACGCACTAACCCCACGCGTCAAGCTCTTCCACCACGTTTGCAGCGCCTGCGGCAGCTCGCGCTGCGGGGCACGGAACTGGCGAATGCCACGGCGGCAACGATCCGCGTGCGGCTGTTGAAGATCGGCGCCGCCATCGTCCGCAATACCCGCCGCATCCGCATCCTGCT
>CAZOVQ010000179.1:0-3488 GCA_964583195.1 uncultured Thiobacillus sp. | reverse complement strand
CGCAGGGCGACGAGCTCCTGCAACAGGCGGTCGACATTGCCGGCCACAAGGTGCTGGCCGCCAAACTGGACGGGGCCGACGCCAAAACCCTGCGCGAAACCGCCGACAAACTGCGCGACAAGCTCGGTTCCAGCGTGCTGGTGGTCGCAACCGTAAACGATGGAAAAATCAGCCTGATCGCCACCGTCACGCCTGACCTGCATGGCAAACTCAAGGCCGGCGAACTGGTCAACGCGGTGGCCCGGCAGGTGGGCGGCAAGGGCGGCGGCAAACCCGATATGGCGATGGCCGGCGGCAGCGATGCGGCCGCGCTACCGGCCGCGCTGGCCTCGGTGCCGGCCTGGGTCGAATCCCGTCTGTGATCGTTTGCGGGTATAGTTTTTGCTGCGCATGCCGTAAATTGTCCAGACACACGTTTCGCCCCGGGGTGGCACGACACCATGAGTTCACTGGCCGTTAAATTTGCTACCGGAATCGCCCGCCTGACCCATCTCGGCAAGCGGAGCGACGACCAGCTCACCGACGTCAAAGCGGTTACGCGCTGGTTCGAAAGCCTGCCCATCGGCGACGCTTTCAAGTGTCAGCAGGCCATCCTCGAAGAGCTGAAGCGGTTCAATGAAAATCCGTCAGGCAGCACGAAAGATCGACTGGGCGTGCTGATGTGTCTGGACGAAAAATCGCGCGACCTGCAGGACACCCTGGTGCGCCAGTACCTGCGCAATCCGCGCATGTCGCGCCCGATGGAAAGCCAGCTCTGGCATGCGGTGTACAGCCTGTACTGGGAAATCGCCCGCGGCTATCACGGTTTCGTCCTCAATTTCGCCACCGGCTCCGGCAAGATTGCGCAAGAAGACCGGATTCCCCTCGCCACCCTGCGCGCCATCCGCATTTTCGGACAGCTGCTGAAATGGCGCGCTGTGCGCTACCTGCCGGCCGGCGAAAAACTCTGGCTGCGCCTGCACAACCTGTACCGCATCGCCGAAGGCGAAGGCTTCCACCGGAGAACGCTGGCCGCCTACGACGGCGAGACCGGGAGCTGCTCCTGCGAATCCACCTACCTGCATGTTCTGATGCTGCACCTGGCGAACTCCGGCACGCTCTACCCCAGGCAGCTCGACCTGCTCGACCGCTGGCTGTGCAATTGGCACACGCTGTTGCGGCTCGACGCGCGCGCCGACCCGGCCCTGCATGTCTTTTCCGTCGATTTGTCCGCCGATTCCGGCGCGCGCCGCATCCGCAAACCCGACGCCGAAAAGCCCATGCGCTACTGGGCGACGGCCGGATTACTGGAAAAGCTGGACGACATGCAGCGTGCGCTGCGCGACGGCCTTGCCCCAGCCCATCTGGGCCTCACCGAAGACGCGCGTACCGGCGAAAGTCTGGAACTGCTCGGCCATCTCGCTCACCACTGGGCCTCGCTCTCGGCACGCGAACAGCGCCGCGCGAAACGGGAAGCGGTGAAACGTCTGATCGACGTCGCGCACGGTTTCGACACCCTCGTCCTCCAGCTCAAATCCGCCGCCAGCCCGGTCGCGGCTTCGCCTTATGGCCTGGGACTCGACTACCGCGAAACCGACGACGTCCAGGTCTACGGCTTCGTCACCACCCGCACGCGCGAGCGTGCCTCGCAAATGAAAAAGCCCGTCGCCTCGCCCGGCGTCGAGCGCTGGGTCGCGCAGGACGAAAGCGAATGTGGTTACGGCGCCACCGTCGAATCGCACGACAAGGACTGGCTGCGCGTCGGCGCGCTCATCGGCGTCAAGCCGCACGACGCCCCGGTCTGGAAGCTCGGCGTCGTGCGCCGCCTGACGCGCATGAACGACGACAGCAGCGCTATCGGCATCGAAACGCTGGCCGAACCGCCGGAGCTGGTCATGCTCTATGACACCGCCGCCTCGGCCGGCTACACCGTCGACGGCCAGGGCAACGGCGACACTGGCCTGCCCCGTTCCGGGCTGTGGCTTTCGGGGCAGCCCGCCAGCCTCGTCATCGACCCCGTGCATTACGCGCCAGGCCGGATTTTCCGGGTGCAGGGCCGACCCGACCCCAGCTTCATCGCGCTCGGCTCGCCCATCGAACGCAGCGAAGGCTGGATCCGCGTCGCGGTCGAGCCGGTCGCAAGCTGAACCGCCCCCACGATGGCGGACGCGCCGCCGCTCGGCCGCCTCCCCTATCGCGCCCCTGTCTGGCTGCCGGGCGGCAATCTGCAAACGATCTACGCTCATCTCTTCGTTCCGGCGCCGCACGCGGACTATCGGCGCGATCGGGTCGAACTCGGCGACGGTGATTTTCTCGATTTCGACTGGGTGGACGGCACGCCCGGCCAGCCGCTTGCGGTGATGTTTCATGGCCTCGAAGGCAATTCCGACAGCGTCTATGCGCGCGACTTCATGCACGCCGTGAAGCAGCGCGGCTGGCACGGCACGGTGGCGCATTTTCGCGGCTGCTCGGGCGAAGACAACCGGCTGCCGCGCGCCTATTTCGCCGGCGATTCCGCCGACATCGACCGCATATTGCGCCACGTCGAATCGCGGCATGCGGGGCCGCGCTACGCCGTCGGTGTCTCGCTCGGCGGCAACGCCCTGCTGAAATGGCTGGGGGAACAGGGAAGCGCCGCGCGTGCGCGGCTGACCGCGGCAGCGGCGGTATCGGCGCCGCTGGATCTGGCCGTGGCCGGCAACACGCTCGACCGCGGCTTCAACCGCCGCGTCTATACCGCCCGCTTCCTCGTCACCCTGAAAGCGCGCGCGCTGCGCCTGGCACAACGCTTCCCCGGCCTGCTCGACGCCGGCGCGGTTCGCGCCGCCACCACCTTCCGTGAATTCGACACCCTGGTCACCGCTCGCCTGCACGGTTTTGCCGACGCCGACGATTACTGGAACAAGGCATCGAGCAAGCCTTACCTGAAATCCATCGCCGTGCCCACGCTGGTGCTCAATGCGCGCAACGACCCCTTCCTGCCCGCCGCGGCTCTACCCACTCCGGACGAGGTGTCGCCAGCCGTCACGCTGGAGCAGCCGGCGGCCGGCGGCCATGTCGCCTTCCCATCCGGGCCTTTCCCCGGCCATGCCGACTGGCTGCCGGCGCGCATCCTCCATCATTTCGACACCACGCCGCGCTAGAATCGACGCATTCGCCAATCAGGGAGCGCGTTGTGGAATACCCCAAGGAAATCTTCAAGGCCTACGACATTCGCGGCATCGTCGGCAAATCGTTCACCGCTGAAATCGTCGAGGCCATCGGCCACGCCATCGGCTCCGAAGCCGTGGCGCGCGGGCAGTCCGAAATCTGCATCGGCCGCGACGGGCGTCTGTCCGGTCCCGACATGGCGGCGGCGCTGGCACGCGGCATTCAAAAAGCCGGCATCGGCGTGGTCGATCTCGGCATGGTCGCCACGCCCATGACCTACTTCGCGGCCTACCAGCTCAAGACAAACAGCGCGGTGATGGTGACCGGCAGCCACAACCCGCCCGACTACAACGGCCTGA
>CAZOVQ010000178.1:0-3518 GCA_964583195.1 uncultured Thiobacillus sp. | reverse complement strand
TTTCTTTTTGCTTCATTCTGCGCCAGGCGATTGCAGCAAATCCACAATCGCCGTGACCACCTGCGCATGTGGTTTTCCAGCCAGACGGCCGACGCTGCGCTGGAACAGGCTGGCATTGGCGGTGAACAGTTTTCCGGGACGTGCATAGCTGACCCGCTGCAAGCCGCCCTCGGCAAAATCAGCCTCGGCGAGCATGACGGCGCGCTCGTCGGCGTAGGGGTTGCTTGTGATTTGGCAGAGTATCCAGTCGCCTTTTCCCGCATCCGCCAGCAGCAGGGCGGGGCGTAGCTTGCTCGCCGACAGATCGGAAAACGGGAACGGCAGCAGGACTATCTGGCGGTTTGTAAATGCGCCCATGCTGCGTCCTCCGCTTCATTCAACCAGTCCTTCGCCAACGCCGGTTCGCTCAAGCGCGCGCCGCACAGCGCCGACTCGATATCCGTCGGGGCGTCGGTAAATGTCACCAATACATGACATGCAGCGGTAATAGGCACTGGCGCGGCTTCCGTGAACTGGATATGGCCGTCAGGTTGCAGCACGGCTTCGTAGGTTTGCAGCATGGCGCGCTCCTTTCAGGGCTTGAATCGCAGGTAGACAATGTATTCGCCATTGGCATCAAGCGCGAGATATTTGCCTGCTTTCAGGGCGGCAATATCTTCGTCCGTGATGTCAATGATCTGGCTCCACCAGCGTTTGCCGAATACGGTGTCGTCTTTGTCACAGTCGATAATTTCATCGACGATCATTTTGTCCGGCTCGAAATCCGGGAGGCTCATAAGGGATACCCCAATCTTTTCAGCTTGTCACGGATGCGCTCGTCCAACAATGCGCCCTGTTTCATCTGCTCAGCCAGCCTGGCCGTCAGCGTCGTCATCTTCTCGGCGAACGCCTCGTCGTCATCCTCAACTTCCTCGGTGCCGACATAGCGGCCCGCCGTCAGCACATAGCCATGCTCGCGAATCTCGTCGAGCTTGACTGAACGGCAGAATCCCGCCTCGTCGGCATAGGTGGCATCCGTCTCGCCTGGCTGGCGCCATGCATGCACGGTGCGGGCGATTCTGTCGATGTCCTCATCGTCAAACACCCGATTGACGCGGGTTTCCATGCGACCCAGCTTGCGGGCGTCAATGAACAGAATCTCGCCACGGCGATTCCGCCCGTTCTTGGTCTTGTCCTTGGCGAGGAACCACAGGCAGGCGGGAATCTGGGTGTTGAAAAACAGTTGCGGCGGCAGCGACACCATCACTTCCACCACATCGCCCTCGACCATGGCCTTGCGGATAGCTCCCTCGTTGTTGGTATTCGAGGACATGGAGCCGTTGGCGAGCACCACGCCCGCCGTGCCCGTCGGTTTCAGGTGCCAGAGGATGTGTTGCAGCCAGCCATAGTTGGCGTTGCCCGTTGGTGGCGTGCCATACACCCAGCGGGGGTCGGAGGCGAGTTTGTCGCCGCCCCAGTCGGAAATATTGAACGGCGGATTGGCGAGGACGTAATCGGCCCGCAGGTCGGGATGCTGGTCGCGGTGGAAGGTGTCGGCGGGTTCCTTGCCGAGGTTGAAGTCCATACCGCGAATGGCGAGGTTCATCGCCACCAGCCGCCATGTCGTCGGGTTGGCCTCCTGCCCGTAAATACTGAGGTCGCCGAACTTGCCGCCGTGCGACTCGACGAACTTTTCGGACTGGACGAACATGCCGCCCGAGCCGCAGCAGGGGTCATAGACCTTGCCCTTGTGCGGCGACAGCACCTCAACCAACACCTTGACCACGGAGGCGGGCGTGTAGAACTGGCCGCCCTTTTTGCCTTCGGCACTGGCGAACTGGCCGAGAAAGTATTCATAGACCTGGCCCAGGGTGTCTTTCGCTTTGTCCTTCTGGCCGAAGCCGATGGAGGAAATCAGGTCGATGAGCTCACCCAGGCGGCCGGGTTCCAGTTGGGTGCGGGCGAAGCGCTTGTCCAATATCCCTTTGAGCCGGGCGTTATCCTGCTCGATGGCGATGAGGGCGTCGTCGATGCGCTTGCCGATGTCCGGTTGCTTGGCCTGGTTGCGGAGGGCCTCCCAGCGGGCCGGCTCCGGCACCCAGAAGACATTCGCCATGGTGTAGTAGTCGCGGTCTTCCAGCAGGGCGGGAATCTGGCTGTCGTCGCCGAGATACAAATCATGCTTGCTATCGGCAAACGCGGCCCGCAGTTCTTCCTTCCGTTCGCCGAACGCATCGGAGATGTATTTCAGGAAAATGAGGCCGAGGACGACGTGCTTGTATTCCGCCGCGTCCATGTTGGAGCGCAGCTTGTCCGCCGCCGCCCAGAGGGTCTTTTGCAGGTCCTGATTCATGGCGCGAGCAGGGCGGTGATCAGACCTTCAGTTCGGGCGGCAGGTGCGGTGCCAGAATCTGGAGCATCTGCGCGAACACCTTGGGGTTGCCGGCGACGATGTTGCCGGATTCCAGAAAACCTTCGTTGCCTATGAAGTTGCCGACCAACGCGCCGGCTTCCTGCGCGATCAGGCTGCCGGCGGCGAGGTCCCAGGGTTTCAGGTGCATTTCCCAGAAGCCATCGTAGCGGCCGCAGGCCACCCAGGACAGGTCGAGCGCGGCCGAGCCCGGGCGGCGCAGGCCGGAGGTGGCTTTCATCATGTCACGGAACATGTTGAGGTAGGCCTCGGCGAAGCTGAAATCGCGGAAGGGAAAACCGGTCCCGATCAGGCATTCGGCGAGTTTGGCACGCTTGCTGGCGCGGATGCGGCGGTCGTTGAGCATCGCACCGCGGCCGCGGCTGGCGGTGAAGAGTTCGTTGCGGGCGGGGTCGAACACCACGGCCTGGGTGATCTGGCCACGGTGCTTCAGCGCGATGGAAACCGAATACTGGGGCAGGCCGTGCAAAAAGTTGGTGGTGCCGTCGAGCGGATCGATGATCCACACGTAATCCTCGCCATTTTTGGCGGCGGACGTGCCGGACTCCTCTGCTAGAATCCCGTGGTTTGGATAGGCGTCGAGCAGGGTTTCGATGATGGCGCGTTCGGCCATCTGATCGACTTCGCTGACGTAGTCACGATCCTGTTTGCTCCGCACGGTGAGCTGGTCGAGGTCGAGCGAGGCGCGATTGATGATCGCCCCGGCTTTGCGAGCGGCTTTCACCGCCGTGTTGAGCATGGGATGCATGGAGAGGTCACGGGCTTCAAAGAACGAGCCCGCATTTTACTGGATGACGCAACCGAATCCCCAGCTTCTCGACAACATTCGCGTGGTGCTCGCGCGGACCAGCCATCCCGGCAACATCGGCGCGGCGGCACGCGCCATGAAAACCATGGGGCTGTCGCAGCTCGTGCTGGTGCAGCCCGCCATTTTCCCCAACAGTCAGGCCGACGCCATGGCGTCAGGCGCGGTCGATATTCTGGAACACGCGCGGGTGTGCGCCACGCTGGAAGAAGCGTTGGCGGATACGCGGCTCGCGCTGGGGCTTTCGGCACGGCGGCGCGACATCGTGTCGGAAATCCTGATGCCGGGCGAAGCGGCAACTCG
>CAZOVQ010000177.1:0-3551 GCA_964583195.1 uncultured Thiobacillus sp. | reverse complement strand
GACCTCACGCGCAATGTCGGCATGCACGCGGGCGGCGTGCTGATCGCGCCAGGCAGACTCACCGATTTCTGTCCGCTCTACCGCGCCGAAGGTTCGGACTCGGCGGTATCGCAATACGACAAGGACGACGTCGAAGCGGTCGGTCTCGTGAAGTTCGATTTCCTCGGCCTGCGCACCCTCACCATCCTCGCCGAAGCGGTGCGCTTCGTGCGCCGCCAGCCGGGCCTGGAGAACTTTCGCCTGGAAGACCTGCGGCTCGACGACCCAGTCGTGTACCGGCTGTTCGCCGACGGCAACACCACCGCCGTGTTCCAGTCCGAATCGCGCTCGGCGAAGGATCTGGAAAAGCGCCTCAAGGGCGACACCTTCGAGGACATCATCGCGCTCATGGCCCTGAACCGCCCCGGCCCGCTGGGTTCCGGCATGGTCGACGACTTCATCGCCAGGAAGCAGGGCCGGCAGAAACCCGAGTACTTCCATCCCGATCTGGAACCGGTGCTGAAATCGACCTACGGCATCATCGTCTACCAGGAACAGGTGATGCTGATTGCACAGATTCTGGCCGGCTACACGCTCGGCGGGGCCGACATGCTGCGCCGCGCCATGGGCAAGAAAAAGCCCGAGGAAATGGCCAAGCAGCGGGAAATCTTCCTTGCCGGGGCGACCGGGCGCGGGGTCGAAGCCAAACTGGCCGAGCGCCTGTTCGACCTGATGGAGAAATTTGCCGAATACGGCTTCAACAAGTCGCACTCGGCGGCCTATGCGCTGGTGGCGTATCACACGGCCTGGCTCAAGGCCTATTACCCGGCCGAATTCATGGCGGCGACGATGTCGTCCGAATTATCGGACACGGACAAGCTGCGTATCTTCATCGAGGACTGCCGCGCCAACGGCCTCGTCATCCTGCCGCCCGACATCAACCTTTCCCTGCACCGCTTCGAGCCGGTGTCGAAAACGGACATTCGCTACGGCCTCGGTGCGATCAAGGGCACAGGCGAGGCGGTGATCGGCGCCATCGTCGCCGAGCGCCAGGCGAACGGCCCGTTCAAGGGCCTGTTCGACCTGACGCGCCGGGTAGACAAGCGGTATCTCAACCGCCGCGTGCTCGAAGCCCTGGTCAAGGCCGGCGCCTTCGACGCACTCGACGACCACCGGGCCAGCCTGCTCGCTTCGGTGGGGGTGGCGCTGGAATCCGCCGAACAGGCCGCGCGCAGCGGCGGTCAGGCCGGCCTTTTCGGCGGTGCGGACGCGATCGGCGAAGCCCTGATCGACACGCCGCGCTGGGCAGAGCCCGAAAAACTGGTGCAGGAAAAATCGGCGCTCGGTTTCTACCTCAGCGGCCATCCCTTCACCGCCTGCGAAACCGAAGTCGCGGCCTTCGCGAAAAAACGCCTGGACAGCTTGGAACCCGCGCGCGAACCGGCCATACTGGCGGGCGTCGCGGTATCCCTGCGTACCCAGATGACGCGCCGTGGCAAGATGCTGATTCTGCTGCTCGACGACGCCAGCGCGCAGGTCGAGGTGGCGATATTCAACGAACTGTACGAACAGCATCGGCCGCTGCTGAAGGAAGACGCCTTGCTGGTCGTCGAAGGCAAGGTCAGCCGCGACGACTACTCGGGCGGGCTGCGCGTCACCGCGGAGCGCATCCTCGACCTCGCCAGCGCCCGCACCCGATTCGCCCGCGGCTTGCGGTTGTTCTGTCCGGCCCAGGCCGGACGCACACTCGCCGAACTGCTCGCGCCCTACACCCAGCCGGAAGGTGGATGCCCGGTCTGGGTCGACTATCGCAACCCACACGCGCAATGCCGGGTGAAACTCGGCGAGGCATGGCGCGTGAAGCTGGACGACCGCCTGCTGGAATCACTCGGCGGCTGGCTCGAACCGGGGGCGGTCGAGATCATCTACTGAGCCCGTTCGTTACCGTAAAACGACGCGCAGCGTTGACTGCGTCCCCCTGGCGGAACAACCAGGCAATCGACTAACGCCCGCAAGCGGGCAAGCCGCTGCCTGCCACCCGCAGCACTTGTCCCGCGCGGTTGGTCCTGGCCGCGGCTGGAGCAGTGTGGTTTTTTGTCTGCCGCGTTCCTGAAACGAAAATACCATTATCGGGGTTTTGCGCGACAAGGTTGTTGACAAGAAAAATCTAATATTAGAGAATTCTTATAACACTGAGGCGCCGCAATGGCGATCGGTGTTGTCTCCTCCAATCCTCCTCCTTTGGTGGATACCTTGCCCGGTTCTCACGAACCGGGCATTTTTTTATCCGCGTCATTCGACTTGCGCGATTCGTCCGGCAGTTGCGCGCCCTTCTATCCTCTTCCCACCTTGCGAAGCGGGTTCGGGACTGGCGCGACTCGATAGACGCGAATCAGCGCGCAGCGTTGGTCATTTCACTTTCATGCCCGTCTGTGCGCCGGAATCGGGCGACAGAAGGTAGAGGCCGGGCGCTTCGCCGGAAGCGGCGAGCACCATGCCTTCGCTCATGCCGAACTTCATCTTGCGCGGCGCCAGATTGGCGACCATGACGGTGAGCCGGCCGACCAACGCTTCGGGCGCATAGGCCGACTTGATGCCGGCGAACACCTGGCGGGTGCCGAGTTCGCCGAGGTCGAGCGTCAGGCGCAGCAGCTTGTCGGCGCCTTCGACGTGTTCCGCGTTGGCGATGCGCGCGATGCGCAGATCGACCTTGGCGAAGTCGTCAATCGAGATCACCGCTGCGTCAGCGACAGCGTACGCACTCCCTCCCTTGAGGGGGGAGGGGGAGATACCCGCTCCGCTGCCTTGCCTGCCATGGGCGTGCGCCTGGGCTTCGGCGTGGCGCGCCGGCGCCGGGGGCGGTTCGAGATTCTGCTTGTTGGCGTCGATCATGGCGTCGATGGCTTTCGGGTCGATACGGGTCATCAGGTGGGTGTACGGATGGATGCGCTGGCGGATGAACAGTGCCTGCGCGTCGTCCCATGAGAGCGGCTTCACGTTCAGGAACGCCTCGACCTGGTCGGCCAGTTTCGGCAGCACCGGCTTGAGGTAAAGCGTCAGCAGACGGAACAGGTTCAGCGCGATGGTGCAGACCTCGTGCAGGTGGTGCACGGCTTCGGGCTGCTTCGCCAGTTCCCACGGTTTCTCGTCGGCGACGTACTGGTTGGCGCGGTCGGCGAGCGCCATGATTTCGCGCAGCGCCCTGGCATAGTCGCGCGCTTCATAGTGCGCGGCGATGGTGCCGGCCGCGGCCTGAAAATCGCTGATCAGTTCGATGTTGGTCACGCCCGCGGCGAGCTTGCCGTCGAACTGCTTGTGGATGAAGCCCGCAGTGCGGCTGGCGATGTTGATGAACTTGCCGACCAGGTCGGAGTTCACCCGCGCGACGAAGTCGTCGAGGTTGAGGTCGATGTCCTCCATCGTGCCGTTGAGCTTGGCGGCAAAGTAATAGCGCAGCCATTCCGGATTGAGTCCGGCCGCGAGATAACTTGCCGCCGTGATAAAGGTACCGCGCGACTTCGACATCTTCTGGCCGTTGACGGTGAGGAAACCGTGCGCGTACACCGCCGTGG
>CAZOVQ010000176.1:0-3577 GCA_964583195.1 uncultured Thiobacillus sp. | reverse complement strand
GCGTCTGATCCACCGATCATTCCGGGACTGCAAAATGGCTAATGGACAATTGGGGATGAAACAAACGGGTGCAGCAAGCGACGGGCAAATGAATGTCCTGATTTTTCCCGCAGGAACGGAGATCGGCCTCGAGATCGCTCATGCGCTCAAATCCTGCAGGGGGATAAACCTGTTCGGGGCGGGGCAGGACATGCCCAATCATGGGCGCTTTATCCATGCTGCATACCATGTGCTTCCGTCGGTTCATGAAGAAGGCTGGCTTCCGGCACTGATTGCGCTTGTGAACGCACTGAAGATTGACTACGTTTTCCCTGCGCACGACGACGTAGGGCTCGCGCTCAGTCGCGTGACCGATCGGTTGCCTGCGGCGCTCATTGCTTCGCCGCTTCATGCTTGCGAGGTCACCCGTTCGAAATCCGCAACCTACCGTGCACTGGAAGGATTGGTCCGTACCCCCAGGTTGTATCCGTCCGCTGCGGCAATCGACACTTTCCCCATTTTGGTCAAACCGGATCGCGGTCAGGGCTCGCAAGGCGTGAAAATCGTTCGCGAGGCGGAAGCACTGCGTTTTGCCACACAGGACATTTGCGAGCCGATCTTCTGTGAATATCTGCCTGGCGAGGAATTCACCATCGATTGCTTTTCGGATCGGGATCGCGGATTGCTTTTTGCGGGCGCCCGAAGACGATCCAGAACCCGGAACGGGATCGCCGTCAATTCGTCGACTGTCAGCCTTCCCGGCGTGCAACCGATGGCGGAAATCATAGGGCGGACCTTTCAGCTTCGCGGCGCGTGGTTTTTTCAGGTCAAGCGCGCATCGGATGGCGAACTGGCCTTGCTCGAGGTTGCGCCGCGTATCGCAGGATCCATGGCGGTGCATCGTGTACTCGGCGTGAATTTCCCTTTGCTGAGCATTTTCGAGCATCAGCGACTACCGCTCGAATTGCTGCTCAACGCGGGCAACGTCGAAATGGACCGGGCCCTGTCGAATCGTTATCGGCACGAGCTAAGCTTCGGCACGGTTTACCTCGATCTGGACGACACCCTGATATTGAATGAACAGGTCAACCTACAGGTCGTCAAGTTTGTCTATCAATGCATCAATCACGGCAAGACGATCAAGCTGCTGACCCGGCATCGGGGCGATCTCGAGGCGACACTGCGCCGATACCGTTTGCAGGGACTGTTCGACGAAGTGATACATGTCCCCGTGAGCGGGGAAAAGGCTTCTTTCATCATGGAATCGGATGCGATATTTGTTGATGACAGCTTTGCGGAACGCAGCCGGGTCGCCAAGGCGTGTCATATTCCCACATTTGATGGGAGCATGCTGGAAATGCTCGTCGAGCAGGCGGAGGAACCGAACGGAGGAATGCATGAAGAATGTAGGTGACGAAATGGAATTCCTGGAGAGCGTCGTCGGCACTTACGTGACGAGCGAAAGCTCCCAGGACCGGCTGATCAAATCGCTCGCCATGCGGGTGTTCGAGCCATTCATGCCCCCCGCCGGCGAGGCGCTGGAATTCGGCTGTCTGGACGGCTACATGACATCGCTGATTGCATCGAATTGCGCGGAACTTACCGTGGTCGACGGATCGCGCTCATTCATCGAAATGGCGCGCAAACGCGTGACGGAAAAAGTCAGGTTCGAGCATGCATTGTTCGAAGAATTTTACCCTGGCAGGACGTATGACTGCATTTTCGCTGCCTTTGTCCTGGAACATGTCGCCGACGCGGTGGATTTTCTTGACCGTGCGCGCAGGCTGCTGAATGAGCGTGGCCTGTTGTTTCTGGTCGTTCCCAACGCACGGGCGATGTCCAGGCAGGTCGCGCGCCACATGGGTTTGATTCATGACCTTTTCGAACTCACGCCGAATGACGTCAATCACGGACATCGTCGGGTCTACGATCGCGTTCTGCTGGACCGGGACATCGCTGCCGCCGGGCTACGGCAGGTTTCGCAGGGGGGGCTGCTGCTTAAACCGCTTGCAGATTTCCAGATGGACCAGATGATGGACGCCGGCATAATCGGTGCGCCACAAATCGAGGGTTTGTTCAAAATGGGTCTGGAGTACCCGGAACTTGCCGCTTCGTTATTCTCCGTTTGCCGGAATGCCTGAAGCTTTCGGGATATTGAGTCGGCTGGCTGTCATGGCGACTCGTCGCCCCATGGGGATGAAACGCCTCAGCCCAACCTGCGACCCGGAATGCGTTGACTTGCGAACAGTATCTGCGGACTCGTCTGGGCTTGTGGGGGAAGCGGGCAGCGTCAGGGGTCGAAGTGCGGGCAGACAGCTACTTGAGGTCTCTGCCCCCCCCGGGCGCCATCTTGTTTTCCACCGCGAACACGGCCGCTTCCACGCGTGACGAGAGGTTCAGTTTGGCGAGGATGTGGCGCACGTGCAGTTTGACGGTATCGTGGCTGATGTCCAGCGTGCGGGCGATGGCTTTGTTGGATTCGCCGCGCGACAGGTGCGAGAGGATTTCGTGTTCGCGTGGGGTCAGGGCGTCGAGCAGGGAGCGGGTGTTCTGGTCCTTGCGGTCGTACAGGTTGACGAGCTTGGCGGTCATGGCCGGCGCGACGACGGTTTCGCCGCGCTGGGCGCGCAGGATGGCGTCGACGACTTCGTCGGGCTCCATGCTTTTCAGCAGATAGCCGTTGGCACCGCTGCGCAGGGCACGCGCGAGATCGTCTTCGGCTTCGGACAGGGTGAGCATGAGGATGGGCAGATCGTAGCCTTCGCCACGCAGCTGCTGCATGAGGGTGATGCCGTCGGTGCCGGGCATGTTGAGGTCGAGCATGAGCACGTCGGGGCGGTGGGCCTTGAGCAGCATGCCGACTTCTTCGGGGTTGCCGGTGAAGGCAGTCACTTCGATCTGGCCGCTTTGTTCGAGCAGTTCGGTGAGCCCCTTGCGGAACAGGGTGTGGTCGTCGACGAGGATGATGCGGGTGAGGCTCATGCGTGTTCGCTTTTTCCGTGTGGAGACTGGCGCTGCGGGAAGACGAGGCGGACGACGGTGCCGCCGGCAGGACGCGATTCGACGCTGAGTTTGCCGTCGAGTCTGGCGGCGCGTTCGCGCATGATGGTCAGACCGAAGCTTTTGCCGAGAGTGGAGGATTCGTTGTTCTTTTTCTGCACGCCGACGCCGTCGTCGGCGACGTTGACGATGTAGCGGCCGTCCTCAAGGTCGAGGGTGATGACGACGTGGCGCGCACGTGCGTGCTTGGCAATGTTGTAGAGCGATTCCTGGATGATGTGGAAGACCTGGATTTCCTCGTCGGGCGAGAGCGACACGTCCTGCACCAGGTTGAGGAAGTCGACGTCGGCGTTGGCCTTCTTGCGGAAGCTCTTGGCGAGTTCCTGGATGGCTGGGACGAGCCCGCGTGGGTTGATGCGGTCGCGGTACTGGGTGATGAGATCGCGCAGGTCGGCGTAGGCGAGGTCAACGGCTTCTTCCACGTCGGCGAGGTAACGGTTGGCCTTGGGGTAGTCCTCGGATTTCATCGCACCGGATAAAACATTCAGCCGCATCTTGGCGTAGGCCAGCGTCTGCGCGAGCGAATCGTGAATCTGGT
>CAZOVQ010000175.1:0-3640 GCA_964583195.1 uncultured Thiobacillus sp. | reverse complement strand
GGCCGGACAAGGCCGACTGTCTGGCAGCGCGGGTGCAGTCACAGTATCCCGATGCACTGATCGTGCACCGGCTCGACATGGACACCTCGGGCCTGATGCTAATGGCGCGCGGCGTCGATGCGCAGCGTGCGCTGTCGCGTTCCTTTGCCGCGCGCGCGGTCCGCAAGCGCTACATCGCCTGGGTGGCGGGACGGATGACACCACCGGAATCAGGCTGGAGCACGGTCGACTTGCCGTTGATCTGCGACTGGCCGAACCGGCCGCTGCAAAAAGTGGATCACGATCTGGGCAAGCCCGGCGTCACGCGCTGGCGGGCGCTGGATTACGATGCCGTGCGCGACGCGACGCGCGTCGAGCTGGAGCCGGTGACCGGGCGCACGCACCAGTTGCGTGTGCACATGCGCGAACTGGGGCATCCCATCCTCGGCGATCCGCTGTATGCGCCGCACGCGGTGCAGACCTGCGCGCCACGTCTGCTGTTGCACGCGACGCATCTGGCGCTGCCGCATCCTGCGACGGGAGAAATCTGCTGTTACGAATCTCCCGTACCGTTCTGAAGCGCGGTGCTCAGCGTGCCGCGAGATAGCGCGGAAAGGCCTGCTTGTCGAGCAGGATTTCGATGAGGTTGATGCCACGTTCCAGGTCGGCATGCGCGAACAGTGCATCGAGGTCGGTTTCGCTTCCGACGCGATGGTGCGTGACACCGAACGCGCGCGCGAGCAGGGCGAAATCGGGATTGACGAAATCGCAATCGATGTAGCGCTCGCCGTAGCGCTGGAACTGGTTTTTGCGGATGAGCGAGAGCGTGCCGTTGTTGATGACGACGACGTTGATGGGGATGCCGTGGTTGACCGCCGTCATCATTTCCATGGCGCACATCTGGAAGCCGCCGTCACCGAGGATGGCGAAGGTGGGGCTCGCCGGCGCGAAGCAGCGCGCGCCGAGGGCGGCCGGCAGGGCGTGCCCGAGCGAGGAGATGCCGGTGTTGGGGAAGTAGCGGTTGCGGGCGGAAACGTCGTAATAGCTCTGCGCGAAAACGATGTTGTCGTCAAACACCAGCGCGTCGTTCGGGAAGTGTGCGGCCAGGCGGGCAAAAAATCCGCGCACCAGGGCGAAGGCCGTATCGTCCGGCGCGGCGGGCGCGTCCGCCATGGCGGCGGGGGGCGCGAACGCTTTGGGCGGCATCGCCATTTCCGCCAGGGCATCGCAGAGCGCGCGCGTCGCCGCGAGCAGGTCGCCGCAGACCGCGGCGTCGGGTTGGAACACCCGGCCGATCTGCGCGGGGTCGCGGTCGATCTGCACAATCTTCCGGCCGCCCAGCAGTTTCTTGTCCCACAGATAGCTGGTGCGCTCGTTGAAGCTTGCGCCCAGCACGATCAGCAGATCGGCGTGTTCGGCGAGGTAGCGGTAGGCCTCGCCGTTGGAGGTGACGCCCAGGCAGCCGAGCGAGAGCGGCGAGCCTTCGGCAACCACGCCCTTGGCCTTGAGACTGGTGGCGACCGGGATGCGCCAGGTTTCGGCCAGCGTCGCCACGGTGTCGCGCGCGCCGGCGCGGATGCAGCCATCGCCGGCGATGATCGCGGGGGTGCGCGCGTCGCGGATCAGCCGCGCCAGGGCATCGACCGCCGGCACCGGCGCCGGGCCGGCGGCGGGGATGTGCACCTGATCCAGCGCGTCGGCATCGATGCTTTCATTCTGCACGTTGTAGGGGAAGGTCAGCAGGACCGGCCCGGGCGTGCGGCCGAGCAGGGCCTGGGTCGTCTGGTTCAGCACCTGGCCGAGGTAGTCGGTGCGTTCGATGCGTCGGGCGTAGCGGGTGATCGGCTTGAACAGCGCGACCTGGTCGAGGGTGCCGCCTTCGCCCGCGCTTTCCTGCAGGCCGCCGCGGCCGAAGATGGTGGTCGAGGTCTCGCCCGTGATCGCCAGCACCGGCAGGTGCTCGGCGTAGGCGTTGGCGATGCCGGTGACGAGATTGGTCGCGCCTGGCCCGGCGGTGGCGATGCAGGCCGAAGGCCGGTTCGCAAGGCGCGCGTAGCCGCCGGCCATGAAGGCCGCGGCCTGCTCGTGTTTGACCAGCACGCTTCGGATCGGCGAATCGTGCAGGCGATCATAGACCGGCAGCACGTGCCCGCCGGGCACGCCGAAGATGCGGTTGATTCCCAGACGCTCCAGGTATCGGACGAGCAGTTCGCTGACGGTGATGTTCATGGGGACGTCTTGCTTGCCGGAGGCAGGCCGCCAGCCGCCGGCGCGCAAGCGTTCAGGCGTGCGCCAGGTGACGTCCGATCTCGATGAAGGTATGCGCGATTTCGCTGGTTTCGACTGTCACGCCCAATTGTTTGCATAGTTGCGTGAGCGAGAGCAGGCCGCGCACCATCTGCCGGCTGCCAACCTGTTCGATGACCAGCGCATGCTGGCGGCCACGCGCCTTCAGGGTTTCGAGCACGTGGCCGACGCGGGCGTGCGCAAGGTCGTCGTAGTCGATCGCTTCGAGCATGGCCACCGGCGTCATGATGTCGCCGACGATGATCTCGTCGCGGCGGATGCCGCGGCTGTGCACGATCTGCATGGGTTTCTCGCCGTGAATGTCGGTGCGGGTGACCAGGCCCGCCACCTTGTCCTCGCCGTCCATCACGAACAGCAGCTTTACCTTGCGGCGGTGCATGCGTTCCTCGGCCTGCCGGATGGTGTCGCCGGGAGTGGCGATGAAAGCGGTCATGCGGCGGAAGTCGGTCATCACATCGAGCGCGGGATTCTCCAGCGTGACGTGATCGGGAAGCACGCAGGCGGGGCGCAGCAGGCCGGCGGATTTGTCGAGATTGCGCGACGGCAGTCGGGTATAGGACATGGCGTGTCTCCTCGTGGGGCAGGGGTCAGGGGGCGAGGGTGCATCGTCGGACGGCCTTGCGTGCGTGTCCACTCAAGATTTTTTTGCGGGGCATAAAACAGGGTAATGCCGGGCTCGGCCTCGCGTCTATTTCAGCGCCACGGGTTCACCGATGAGATAGCCCTGCACGCAATCGACGCCCAGTTCGACCAGTTTGGCAAGGCTGTCGGCGTCTTCGACGAAACTGGCGACGGTCTTGACGCCGAGGAAGTTTGCGGTTTCGACGATGGAGCGCACCAGGGCTTCGTCGATCATGCTGGTGGCGATTTCGTGTACCAGGGCACGGTCGAGCTTCAGATAGTCGAGCCGCATGCTTTTCAGGCCGGTATAGGAACTGCTGCCGGTGCCGAAGTCGCCGAGGGTGAAACGGCAGCCGTGACGCTGGAGCTGGCGCATGAAGCGCTGGGTCTGGGCGTGGCCTTCGACGGCGTCGGTTTCGGCGATTTCGAAGATGAGCCGCTCACCCGGCACGTCGCCGTGCGCGAGTTCGCCCAGGACAAAGTTGAGAAACAGCGGGTTGACGACGGACTGCCCGGAAAGGTTGATGGCGAAGCCGCCGGAAGCGGCGGCCCGGTCGGCGTGCGCGCGCAGCCACTGGAACACCCGGCGGACGACCCAGCGGTCGATTTCGACGATGCGCTGGAGCCGTTCGGCGACGGCGACGAGGTCGCCAGTGGTGAGGCCGCCTTCGTCGTTCACCGTGGGGTGCAGCCGCACTTCGTGATAGAGCGGGATGTGTGCGGCGTCGGCTGC
>CAZOVQ010000174.1:0-3650 GCA_964583195.1 uncultured Thiobacillus sp. | reverse complement strand
TTGGGGTCGGAACTCGCGAGCCGGCCGGTGACGGCGGTGGCCTGCGAATAGCTGGTGTGCACGCGCCCGGTGCGCGCATCGATCATCTGCGGCAGCTTGTCGGTATAGGTCGACTTCAGCTTGGCCAGCCCCCGGTAGTCGAGGATGGCGCGCGCAATCGGGTGGTCGAGCGCCAACTGTTCCAGAGTTTCCTCGTCGGTCGACGGCGCGCCGCCCGGCGTCTTCTTGATGACGGGCAGGCCCTTTTGCGTGAACAGGATTTCGCCGATCTGCTTGGGGGAACCCAGGTTGAAGGGCTGGCCGGCTTCCTGATACGCGCGATGTTCCAGTTCCAGCATTTTCCTGCCGAGTTCGTCGCTTTGTACGGCGAGCAGTTGGCGGTCGAGCAGCACGCCGTTTCGTTCCATGCGAAAGAGGATGTCGGCGACAGGCAGTTCGATCTGGCGGTATACGAATTCCAGTTTGTCTGACGCGGCCAGCGCCGGTGCTAGTGCGTTGCGCACGCGCAGCGTGATGTCGGCGTCTTCGGCGGCGTATTCGCCCGCGCGCTCGACGGCCACTTCCTCAAACCCGATGCGCGCCGCGCCCTTGCCGGTCACGTCGTCGTAGCTGATCGTGGCGAGCCCGAGATGGCGCGTGGCGAGGTTGCCGAGTTCGTGCGACTGGTGCGCTTCGAGCACATACGATTGCAGCAGCGTGTCGTCAACGACGCCCTGCAAGTGAATCCCGTGGTTGGCGAAAATGTGGCGGTCGTATTTGAGGTGCTGACCGACGATCTTCGGGGCCGGATTCTCCAGAACCGGCCGCAGTTTTTTCAGCGCGCCGGCGCGGTCGAGCTGCGCCGGCGCACCGGCATAGCGATGCCCCAGCGGCAGGTAGGCGGCTTCGCCGTCTGCGATGGCGAAGGACATCCCGACGAGTTCGGCCTGCATGGGGTTGAGCCCGGTCGTTTCGGTGTCGAGTGCAAAGCGGGAGGCGGCGGCGAGCTTTGTCAGCCAGCGATCCAGCGCTGCCTGGTCGAGGAGGGTTTCGTAGGCTGCACGGTGCTCACCGCGGGTGTCTGGTTCGGGGGCGGGCAGACCATTTCCTGCGCGCGATCCGGCGGGCGCAGGGGCGCCCTGGGCGGCCGCGGCGAGTTCGCGCAGCCAGGTGCGGAATTCGTAGCGGGTGTAGAGATCGCGCAGCGCCTCGGTATCGGGCGCGGCGGGTTGGAGCGCGTCGAGCGCGAACGGCAGCGCCACATCGGTCTTGATCGTGAGCAGTTCGCGCGCTTTGGGCAGCCAGTCGCGCGCCGCACGCAGGTTTTCGCCGACCACGCCTTTCACGCTGTCGGCCTGTGCGACTAAATTGTCCAGCGTGCCGTATTCCGCCAGCCACTTCACAGCGGTCTTGGGGCCGACCTTGGCCACGCCCGGAACGTTGTCCACGGCATCGCCGATGAGCGTGAGGTAATCGACGATGCGCTCGGGCGGCACACCGAATTTTGCCGTCACGCCGGCCGCGTCGAGCGTTTCCTCGCTCATGGTATTGACCAGCGTGACGTGCGCATTGACCAGCTGCGCCATGTCCTTGTCGCCGGTGGAAACGATGCTTTCGATGCCGGCGCGCGACGCATCGACGACCAGCGTGCCGATCACGTCGTCGGCCTCGACGCCGTCGATGACGACGAGCGGCCAGCCCTCCGCGCGGATCGCTTCGTGCAGCGGTTCGATCTGGCGGCGCAGGTCGTCCGGCATCGGCGGGCGGTTGGCCTTGTATTGCGGATAGAGATCGTCGCGGAAGGTCTTGCCCTTCGCGTCGAACACGCAGGCGATATAATCGGCCGGGTACTCGCGCCGCAGCTTGCGCAGCATGGACAGCACGCCGCGCAATGCATTCGTCGGTTCGCCCCGCGAATTGCGCAGATCGGGCAGGGCGTGAAATGCGCGGTACAGGTAGGAGGAGCCGTCCACCAGCAAGAGGGTCTGGCAGGACGGTCTGGCAGTGGAATCGTTCACGAGGCGCCCGAAAAATGCACTTGGATAAATTACCGGAAAGCGCCGATCCGACGCGCGCCGCGGAAATCAACTACTCGGCGCGCGAATCGTGGCGAATGCTGGGAATTATGGCAGAGTTCGTCGAGGCGACCGAACGCCTCGCGGGTATCCGGCCGGCGGTGTCGATCTTCGGCAGTGCGCGCACGCCGGCCGATCACGCCTATTACATGTTGACCGAAGATATCGCACGGCGCTTGTCCGACGCAGGCTTCTCGGTCATTTCCGGCGGCGGCCCGGGCATCATGGAAGCCGCCAACAAGGGCGCGTATTTCGGCAAATCACCCAGCGTCGGCCTCAACATCCAGTTGCCGCACGAACAGAGCGGAAATCCCTACCAGGACATCAGCCAGACCTTCCAGCATTTTTTCGCGCGCAAGGTCATGTTCGTTAAATTCGCCGCCGCCTACGTGGTGATGCCCGGCGGATTCGGCACCCTGGACGAGCTTTCCGAAGCGCTCACCCTGGTGCAGACTGGCAAGATTCCCCGCATCCCCATCATCCTCGTCGGCTCGAAATTCTGGTCGGGCCTGGTCGACTGGGTGAAGGCCACGCTGGTCGACGAAGGCATGATCTCGCCCGAAGACATCGAGCTCATGCGCATCATCGATGAACCCGCCGAAGTGGTCGATGCCATTTTCGGCCATTACGAAAAGCGTGGCTTCATGCCGTCCATCGCCGAGCGCGAGATTCAACTCAATCTCTGAACTACAGTACTAACCATAGAAGCTCCCCGGAGATCGCCATGCGCGCCCCCCTTCTGCTCACACTGTCGCTGCTGTCCGCGCTTGCCGTCGCTGCCTCGCCTTCGGAACTGCCGCCCGATCTCGTGCCCGTGCCCGATGGCCCGCCCGGTCCCGACGACGCACCGCCGGTCACCATCAAACCGAACCGGCAGGCGCGTGTCATCGAATACCGCGCCAACGGCAAGCTCTACATGCTCAAGGTCATCCCGCGCGTGGGGCCGCCGTATTACCTCATCGACCAGAAAGGCGACGGCCAGTTTGCGCGGCAGGACAGTCTCGATTCCGGCATGCGCCCCCCCGTGTGGGTAGTGAAGGAATTCTGACGTGCCCGCCCGGTTTCCCGCGCCGGCTCGGGTAAAATTCCGTGCATGACTTCTCCGGCCGATCAGGACATCCCCCGTAAACTTCCCGCCGCTCACGGGTTTCGCTGGGTCACCGAGGGCTTCCGCCTGTACCGCCGGAACCCGCTGCTGCTCTCGGCCGCGTTTGGCCTGCTGTTCGGCGCAATGATGGCGCTCGGCCTCGTTCCCGGCATCGGCGGCGCCCTGTCCGACCTCGCCTCGCCGCTTGTCGTGGCCGGCTTCATGGCCGCCTATCGCGCGCTCGACGAAGCGCGCGAACTCGAACTGCCGCATCTTCTGGCCGGCGTGCGCGGGCCGGCGATCCCGCTTGCAACCGTTGGCGCGGTACAGATGCTGGGCGTGCTCGTCATCGGCCGGCTCATGCTCGGCATGGGCTTCGATCCCGCGGCCATCATGGAGGTTGCCCAGCGCGGCGACGCTACGCCGCAGGACATGCAGGCCGTGCTCAATCAGGCCATGCCGGCGGTGCTCACCGGACTGGTGTTGTTTACCCCCCTGATGATGGCCAC
>CAZOVQ010000173.1:0-3708 GCA_964583195.1 uncultured Thiobacillus sp. | reverse complement strand
GCCATGGCCAGCGTGCCGCGCAGGTTCTTCAGGCCGTTGTCGGCTTCATTCTTGATCGGTGCGTTCTTGGGTTTTTCGGCCATGTCGGGCGTCATGCCGCCGCCTTGGATCATGAAGCCGGGGATGACGCGATGAAAAATCGTGCCGTTGTAAAACCCGGTTTGCGCGTAGTTGAGAAAGTTGCCCGTGGACACGGGCGCGTTGCCGGCGAAGAGTTCGACGGTGATGTTGCCGAGGCTGGTTTCGATCAGCACGCGCGGGTTGGCAGGCTGGCCGGCCGCCGGTGCGGTGGACACTGTCTGCTTGCCGGGTTCGCTGGCACCGCAGCCGGATAGTCCGGGCAGCAGCGCGGCGATGAACAGCAGGACGGGAAGAAATACGGGACGGGACATGACGGGCTCCATGGGGCGGGAGCCGGCATTCTACCCAGCGCCGGCGGGTGCGGCGAAACAGGCGTCGATGGCCGCGCGCACGTGGTCGAGCGTCTCGCAGCCGGTGCATACCGTCGTCAGCCGTTCACCCTGTTGCACGATGAGCGTGGGAAAACCACGCACGCTGGCTGCGCGCGTCTGGCGAAAATGCGTGTGGGTCTTGTCGCGCGTCGCGTCACTGTGCCAGGCGGCGAGGAAGGCCGCGCTGTCAATGCCGAGCCCTGACGCGATCCCGGCCAGCGCCCCGGCTTGCGTGACATCGTGGCCTTCGGTGTAGAACGCCGTCTGGATGGCCTTGAACATCGGGAAGGTGTGCGCGGGGTCGAGACTGCCGGCGGCGACCACTGCGCGGCAGGCGGGCTCGGTGTCGTACACGAAGCCATCCGGCAGTGCCCCGTCGAAGCGGAAAGGCTGGCCGGTGCGCGCGTGCACCGCCCGCCAGTGGTGCAGCACCTCTTCGCGCCGCGCATCGGTGATGGGCTCGGTCTGGCCGGGATACAGCCCGCCCAGCACCAGGGCGATTTTCATGCGCTCGCGGTAATCGGTGCGCAGGGTCTCGATGGCGGGTGAAAAGCCCCAGCACCAGGAGCACATGGGGTCGGCGAAATACCAGAGTAGCGGTGACGTCATATTCGTGCGCCTGCGCAAACGATGCCCGCAGCATAGTGGAAATACGCCGGGTGCGTCAGGCAGGCGGGTCGCGGTCGGTTTTCGGCGGGTTGTCGTCGTCCATGATGACGCTGTGGCCGGGGCCTTCGAGGTCGTCGAACTGGCCGCTCTTCGCGGCCCACAGCATCACCCAGGCGATGCCGCCGACGAGGACCAGGCTGATGGGGATGAGGAGGAGCAGGATGTCCATGGGCGTGTGGAGCGAGGCGTCAGGGGTGAGGGGCGACGCGGGGCGTATTGCTCACGCCGCCGCCCTTGAATTCCGACAACCGCAGCGCGTTCAGCACCACCAGCAGCGAGCTGGCCGACATGCCGATGCCGGCAATCCACGGGGTGACGTAGCCCAGTGCGGCGGCGGGGATGGCGATGAGGTTGTAGCCCAGCGCCCAGCCAAGGTTCTGGCGGATGATGGTCTGCGTTTTGCGCGCGAGGGCCACGCCTTCGGGCAGCGTGGCGAGCCGGCTGCCGAGCATGACCATGTCGGCGGCGGCCTGCGCCACGTCGGCGCCGCCACTCATGGCAATGGACACCTGTGCGCCGGCGAGTACCGGCGCGTCGTTGATGCCGTCGCCGACCATGGCGACGATGCGGCCTTCTGTTTGCAGGGTTTTCACGTAGGCGAGCTTGCCTTCCGGCAGCGCGCCGGCATGCCAGTCGACGATGCCCAGTTGCTGCGCGGTCGCCGAAACGGCAGCGGCGCTGTCGCCGGACAGGAGATGCACGCGGATGCCCTGCCGCGCGAGTTCGGCCAGCGCCGCTGCCGCGTCGGCGCGCAGAGTGTCGGCCAGCGCAAACCAGGCGATGAGCGCGTCGTCCTCGGCCAGCCCCACCCAGGTCGCGCCGTCGGCGTCGTCGGGCGGTATCTGATCGGGCGCGACGAAGCGCGGCGCGCCCAGACGATAGCGGTGGTTGTCGATGCGGCCTTCCACGCCGAGGCCGGGCGTATTGCGCAGGTCGTGGGCGGCCCGGTCGGCCTGTGCGTGCTGGCACAGCGCGCGCGCGATGGGGTGTTCCGAGCCGGCCTCCAGCGCAGCGGCGAGCGCGCTGACGTCGCCGGCGTCGCGGCCGTTCAGCGGCACCACCCGGCGCACCGACAACTGGCCGTGGGTGAGGGTGCCGGTCTTGTCGAATACCAGATCGGTGGCGCGCGCCAGCGTTTCCAGCGCGTGGCCGCGTGTGGTGAGCAGGCCCAGGCGGGTCAGCCGCCCGGTGCCGGTGGTGAGCGCGGCAGGCGTGGCGAGCCCCAGCGCGCAGGGACAGGTGACGACGAGTACGGAAACGACGATCCACAGCGCCCGCGACGGGTCGATCCAGTACCACGCCAGGCCGATGAAAAACGTGACCACCAGCAGCAGGCCGACGAACCACGCGGCGGCGCGGTCGGCCAGCTGGCCGATGCGCGGTTTTTCGCTCTGCGCACGGTCGAGCAGCCGCACGATGGACGCGAGCTGCGTATCGGCACCTAACTTGTCGATTTTGATGACCAGCGGGCTGGCCTGGTTGAGGCTGCCGCCGACGACTTTTGCGCCCACCGGTTTGGAGATCGGCAAGGATTCGCCGGTGAGCAGGGCTTCGGATACCGCGCTCGCGCCGTCGACCACCGTACCGTCGGCGGGCAGGGTTTCGCCGGGGCGCACCAGAACGTGGTCGCCGACCGCAAGCCGCGCGACGGGGATTTTTTCCTCGTCGCGTGCCGGCCAATTGGGCAGGCGGGTCGTGGCGGCGGGGATCAGCTTGACCAGTTCTTCCACCGCCGCGCCGGCACGGCGACGCGCGTTCATTTCGAGAAAGCGCCCGGCCAAGAGCAGGAAAATGAACATGGTCACCGAGTCGTAATACACCTCACCGTGGCCAGAAAACGTGCTGTAGACGCTGGCGACGAACGCCGTGCCCACGCCCAGCGCCACCGGCACGTCCATCCCCAGGGTGCGGCGCTTGAAGTCGCGCCACGCGCCGATGAAAAACGGCCACGCCGAATACCCCACCACCGGGATGGTGAGCACGAGGCTCGCCCAGCGCATCAGCCGGCGGATTTCGTCGGTCATGTCGGTGGCGGTGTAGGTCGGCAGCGCGTACATCATCACCTGCATCATGCCGAGGCCGGCAATCGCCAGCCGCTTGATGGCGGTGTTGCGTTCGCGCCTGTGGAGGTCGTCCGAGCGGCCAGGGTCGAAGGGATGCGCGACGTAGCCGATGTCGGACACCGCCTTGAGGATGGCGGAGAGCGGGATGCGGCTCACGTCCCAGCGCACGCGCGCGCGTCGCGTGGCGTAGTTGATCTCCACCGACAGCACGCCGGGCAGCGCGGCGATGTGGCGCTCGTTCAGCCAGATGCACGCGGCGCAGACGATGTTTTCCAGAATGAGCGCGGCCTCGCGGATGTTTTCTGCTTCAACCTTGACGAAGCTTTCCTGGATTTCCGGCAGGTCGTACAGACCCATCTGGGCGAGTTCGGCTTCTGCCTGCTGCGGCGTGGCGGGCAGCGCGGTGCGGTGGGTGTAATAAGCCCCCTGGCCGCTGTCGATGATGGTTTGCGCCACCGCCTGGCAGCCCCGGCAGCAGGCCTGCTTCGACTCGCCCGCGTACAGGATGGGATAATGCGCGCCCG
>CAZOVQ010000172.1:0-3714 GCA_964583195.1 uncultured Thiobacillus sp. | reverse complement strand
CGGCAGCATCGGCCAGGGTCTGGGCGGCGGCCGTGCTGTAGCCGCGAACATCGTCGGCGTCCATGCCGACAATCTCGTGGCGCACCCCTGCCAGGGCGGTCCAGCGGCGGCCGAATCGCGATTCCCATTCACCGTACAGGGCGTAGCGATCACGTTTGCCGCCGTTGATGTTCCAGAACGTGCCCGGCCACATGGCGGCCCCCGAAGGCGGCCACCAGTCGTCGAGACGATACGCCTGGAATTCGGCGCCCAGGCGCAGCGTGTCGTCTTCACGCATGGGTAGTTCGGCGCTTACCGTCACGCCCGTGGTGCGGCCCTCCGTGTACATTGGCATGCCGGCGGCGCAAGTAGGGCTGATCGGTTCACACGGAGCGCCGTTGCCCAGACCATCGATTCCTCCCGGCCCGCCCGAACCCGTCGGCGGGGCGCCGTTGCCGTACCAGAATCGCTTGTCGTCGCCAAAGTCCATCTCATGATCGGTTCGCTCGTGGTAGACACGCGCCTTGAGCGCGCCCCATGCGTACTGGCCCGTGTAGGCGAGATTGACCTGCCTGTTTTCATTGTCGGTCAGGTCCATGCGCTGATTGGGAAAATTCTCGTGCGGAACTTTCTGATAGACGAGCTTGAATTCCAGCACATGGATGCCGCTGCGCCAGCCCAGTCCCAGGGCATGATTGATCGACTTGAATTCGCTCGATCCGACCGCGTCCAGCGGCAGGGTATGGCCGATGCGCCCCGTTACCTCGCTCGTCTTGAAATCGTCGCCTGCCCTGTAATTTCCGGACTGCGCCACAGAGCCGTCATAGCGCAGGCTCGCCTGCTCGGCGACTCGTGCGAGTGATACGTGGGCACCGCTTGCGTTGCCATTGCTGCGGACATGGCCGCCCACCTCACCAAGCGTCCGCGGCGCTTCGCCTGCCGTGACGAACTGCGGGGCTGCCGATTCGGCGACGATGGCTCCCCCTATACTGTCGCCCCCGACGCTGACGGGGGCGACCCCCGCATAGACCCGGATCCGCTCGACCCGGCTGGGATCGATATAGGAGAGCGCGGGATTCATGTGATTCGGGCACGCCGCGATCATATCCATCCCGTCGACCTTGATGCGCAGGCGATCATCCGCCAACCCGCGTATCGACGGCAGGCTCGATATCCCGCCGGCCCCGTACGCACTGACACCCGGCACGTCGCGCAGCAGTGCTGCCGTGTCGCCGATTGCGGCACGCAAGGGCTCCAGTTCGGCCGCATCGAGGATGATCGCGGTCTGAGCGGCTTCCCCCGCCTTTGGGCCGGGTACGACCCGCACGGACATCAGGGGGCCCGCAGACAGGGCGTCCACGGCGCCTGCATCGGCCGGCACTGCGGACAGAGCGATGGCCATGAGGCCATAAATAAAAGAGAATCGCATGCTTATTTCCTGATGATAAGCAAAGCGCCCAAGTCTAGGCCCATCCCGCGCCAAGGGGGATATGACAAATTGCCGCATGGCGCGGCGCGCCGGAATTGCCTATCGTTTATGCTTGTGCCGGCCACGCAAGCCGGCTTGACCCATCTTTCGACCTGGAGAACCCGATGAAATCTCTCGCGATGACACTCGCCGCATGGCTGGCGCTGGTATCAGCAAACGCCGCCGCCGGCGTCGCCGTAACCGACGCCTGGGCACGCGCCACCATGCCCGGACAGAAAGTCAGCGGAGCCTACATGCAGCTCACATCGGACACCGACGCGCGGCTGGTCGGCGCATCCAGCAAGCTGGTACCGCGTGTGGAAGTGCACGAGATGAAAATGGATGGCGACGTGATGCGCATGCGCGAAGTGAAGGCGATCGACTTGCCGAAGGGCAAGACCGTGCTGCTGAAGCCGGGCGGCTATCACATCATGCTGATGAATCTACGGCAGCCGATTGCCGTGGGCGAGACAATACCGCTCACGCTGGAGATCGAATCGGACGGGAAGCGGGAGACGGTCGAGTTGGAAGCCCGGGCGCGCGCACCCGGCGCGATGCGGCACCACCGCGACTGAAGCGGAAACGTCAGGCGGCCGGCGCCGCGCTGCCGAGAATCACGCCGCGCGCGCGCAGGTCATCGAGCAGCGTGGCACCAACCTGGATCACCCGCGCAGGGTCGGGATGGCGGCTTTCCGCGGCGATCATTTCCAGCGCCACGCGCCCGCCGAGCCTGCCTGTGTCGAGCAGCCTGAGCAGCCGCGCCGTGAAGGCGTTGATCTCGCTGAAACGAACTTCGTCGCCTGCGTCTCGGTAGACGAGAAGAAAGGTTTCTGCAGGCTCGATCCGCCGGCGCGGCGCGATGCGATGCACCGGCCAGTCGTAACGCAGATTGGCCAGCACGGGATTGAGGACGGGAGCGTCTTCCAGCAGATCGCCGCTCACCTCGACGGCCCCCTCGGGCGTGCGGTTCGAAACCGACAGTACTAGTTCTATCCATTCGTAGTGCGCCAGGGCATACACCCAGGCCGGATAATCGTCTGGCCTCGGCCATTCGTCCTGCAGGAATTGCACGAATTCGTCCGGGATCTGCCGGAAGTAGGGCGTGTGGCTGCGGTGCGTGGCAAAGAATGCGCGCACCAGCCGCTTCCAGCGCCGCTGCCCCAGCATTTTGCGCAACACCGGAAAGCAGGCAAGAAGAAACCCTTCGACATTGTTGTACAGCAGCTCGTTGTAAATTTTCATGCGTCGCGCCTCGACCCCGGCAGGGCGAGGATGGCGGCGTGGGTCGCGGATGTGCGCAGTGAAGGCGAGCTGATAGCGCTGGAAATCCGCGCGAACTTCAGTTTCCGCTGGCATGCCCTGCCCTGTGCGCCTGTGCAGCGGCGTGAAGGTCTTGCATCCGCGCGATGCGCGCGACCTCGTGGACGAGCTCGTCCAGCGGCGGAATGTTGAAATCGCGCTCCAGCAGCGTGGGGGCGACACCATGGATGCGGTAGGCCGCATCCAGCAGCGACCACACGGGCTCGATCACGTCGGCGCCGTGCGTGTCGACGATCAGATCGTCAGCTTCGTTGTAGTGGCCGGCCATATGCATGTAGACGATGCGTTCACTCGGCAGGGCTTCGATGAAGGCGACCGGGTCATAGTGATGGTTGACGCTGTTGACGTAGACGTTGTTGACGTCGAGGTGCAGATCGCAATCAGCTTCCTCCAGAATCGCGCGAATGAACGTCAGTTCGCCCATCTCGGCGATCGGCGCCGGGGTGTAGTAAGAAGCGTTTTCGATGGCGATGCGTCGATCGAGGATGTCCTGCGCGCGGCGGATGCGTGCGGCGACGTACGTCACCGCCTCTTCGGTAAAGGGGATCGGCAGCAGGTCGTATAAATGTCCGTCGTCCGAGCAGTACGACAGGTGTTCGGTGTACAGCGCCATGCCATGCGCGTCCATGAACTGGCGGATTTTCGTGAGCAGGATTTCGTCCAGCGGCGTCGGGCCACCGATCGAGAGTGACAGCCCGTGGCAGACGAAAGGAAAGCGCTCAGTGAAGCCGCGCAGGTCGCGCCCGTAGGCGCCGCCAAGATCAATCCAGTTTTCCGGGGCGAGCTCGAAAAATTCGATGGCGTCGGGCACTCGGGCTTTCAGCGCGGGAAGAATCTCGCGCCGAAACCCGAGCCCCGCACCTTGTGGGTGCAGGGAATGCATACCGTCAACCGATTACTTGGCGCCGCCGCACTTGCCTTCGCCGCACTTGCCGTCCTTGGCCTTG
>CAZOVQ010000171.1:0-3837 GCA_964583195.1 uncultured Thiobacillus sp. | reverse complement strand
GGCTCCATGCTGGGCTCCGGCGCGGTCATCGTGATGGACGAAACCGTGTGCATGGTGCGCGCGCTGGAGCGGCTGGCCTATTTCTACTTCGAGGAATCCTGCGGCCAGTGCACGCCCTGCCGCGAAGGGACCGGCTGGATGTATCGTGTGATCCATCGTATCGAACACGGGCAGGGCAGGGCAGAGGATCTGGACCTGCTCAACAGTGTGGCAAGCAAGATCGGCGGGCACACCATTTGCGCGCTGGGTGATGCGGCGGCGATGCCGGTGCAGAGTTTCCTCAAGCACTTTGGCAACGAGTTTGCGTACCACGTCGAACACAGAAAGTGCATGGTCTGACCGGGTCCCAATCGAGCATATGGCTACGTTGAACATCGAAATTGACGGCAAACCGCTTCAGGTTGAAAGCGGCGACACCATCATGGATGCCGCCAACCAGGCTGGCATTCCGATTCCGCATTTCTGCTATCACAAGAAACTGTCGATAGCCGCCAACTGCCGCATGTGTCTGGTGCAGGTGGAAAAGGCCCCCAAGCCGATGCCGGCTTGTGCCACGCCCGTGACCGACGGCATGAAGGTTTTCACCCGCTCCGACTACGCGGTGAAGGCGCAAAAGAGCGTGATGGAGTTCCTCCTCATCAATCATCCGCTGGACTGCCCGATCTGCGATCAGGGCGGCGAATGCCAGTTGCAGGATCTGGCGGTGGGCTACGGCGGCTCATCCTCGCGCTATCAGGAAATCAAGCGCGTGGTGCGCGAGAAAAACCTCGGCCCGCTGATCGCCACCGACATGACGCGCTGCATCCACTGCAGCCGCTGCGTGCGCTTCGGCCAGGAAATCGCCGGCGTGATGGAACTCGGCATGGCCGGCCGCGGCGAGCACACCGAGGTGATGCCTTTCCTCGAAACCCAGGTTGCCTCGGAGCTTTCGGGTAACGTCATCGACCTGTGTCCGGTGGGCGCGCTCACCAGCAAGCCCTTCCGCTACCGTGCGCGCACCTGGGAACTGAGCCGCCGCCCCTCGATCAGCCCGCACGATAGCCTCGGCTCCAACATCGAGGTCCACGTCAAGGACAACAAGGTCATGCGTGTGCTGCCGCGTGAAAACGAGGACGTCAACGAGTGCTGGCTGTCCGATCGCGACCGCTTTTCCTACGAAGGGCTGAATACACCCGAACGCCTGACCTGGCCCATGATCAAGCATGAAGGCCGGTGGATCGAGACCGACTGGCAGACCGCGCTGCAGTTCGTGGTCGACAGGCTGAAGTCCTTCAAGCCGGACGAAATGGGCGCACTGTCGACACCCTATCGCCCCGCCGAGGAGCTCTATCTGCTGCAGAAGCTGATGCGCGGCATGGGCAGCGGCAACGTCGACCATCGCCTGCGCTGGTCGGATTTCTCGCTCGACGAAAAAGCGCGTGGCGGATTCTGGCTCGGCATGCCGGTCACCTACATGTCGCGCCTGAAGCGCATGCTGGTGGTGGGCTCCAATTTGCGCAAGGATCATCCGCTGCTCTCGCACCGCATCCGTGAATCGGTGCGCTGGTATGGCGAGCTCAATCTCATCAACGCACACGAGGACGAATTCCTCGGCAAGGTCCACGCCAAGCGCATCGTGCCGCCGTCGCAACTGGCTGCCGCGCTGGCGGGCGTGTGCGTCGCGCTGGCGGAATTGAAAAACCAGCCCGTGCCCGCCCTTGCTGCGAGCGGGATTGCCGACGACACCGCGAAGAAAATGGCGGCCAGTATTTCCAGCGGCGAGACGCGAGCGGTCTTTCTCGGCAACATGGCGCAGCATCATCCCACCTACGCGCAGATCCACGCGCTGGCACAGGAAGTCGCGAAGCTTTCCGGCGCCAGCTTCGGCGTGCTGGGCGAGGCCGCCAACAGCGTCGGGGCCATGGCGGTCGGCGCGGTGCCGCACCACGGCCCGCTGCGCGCCGAAGCCGTGAAGGGCAGGAACGCCGCCGACATGTTGGCCAGCCCGCTCAAGGCCTACCTGCTGCTGGCGGTCGAAGCCGAGCTCGACACACACGATCCCGTCACCGCGATGAAGAGCATCGAAGGCGCGGAATTCGTCGTCGTCATGTCGCCGTACAAGGGCAAGTCGCTCGACTACGCCGACGTGCTGCTGCCGATCGCGCCCTGGACCGAGACGTCCGGCACCTTCATCAATACCGAAGGCCGCGTGCAGAGCTTCGGTGCCGTGGTGAAACCGCTGGGCGAAACCCGCCCCGCCTGGAAGGTGCTGCGCGTGCTGGGCAACCTGCTGGGGCTGGCCGGCTTCGACCACAACGATTCGAGGGACGTGCTGCGCGAGGCGCTGGGCGATACGCCGACCGGCAACGTGCAGGCGTATCTGTGCAATGAAATCGACGCCGTGGCGCCGGCACCGGTTGCGGCCGGCGCGGCGCTCGAGCGCGTCGCCGAAGTGCCGATCTACCAGACCGATGCCGTGGTGCGCCGCTCGCCCGCGCTGCAGATGACGCTCGACGCGGCGCTGCCGGTGGCGCGCATGCACGGCCGGCTGATCGAACGCCTGGGACTCGCCGATAACGGCCGGGTGTCGGTACGCCAGACCGGGTCTGCGCTGACGCTGAAAGTGCTGCGTGACGATCATCTGCCCGACAACTGCATCCGCGTGCCGAGCGGCCATCCGCTCACCGCGAACCTGGGCCCGATGTTCGGGCCGATCACGGCGGAGCCGGTTTGATGGAGGTCACTGCAATGACAGGGGCGGGGATCGATTGGGCAGCGGTGCAAACCGTCGTCTGGACGCTCATCAAGATCCTGGCGCTGGTGGTGCCGCTGATGCTGGGCGTGGCCTACCTCACGTATGCAGAACGCAAGGTCATCGGCTGGATGCAGGTGCGCATCGGCCCCAACCGGGTCGGCCCGCTGGGCCTCTTGCAGCCGATTGCCGATGGCCTGAAGCTGTTGATGAAAGAAATCATCATTCCGTCGGGCGCGAACAAGGGCCTGTTCATACTCGGGCCTATTCTCGCGATTGCCCCCGCGCTGGCGGCCTGGGCGGTGATTCCCTTCACCGACACCTTGGTGCTGGCCAACATCAACGCCGGCCTGTTGTACGTGATGGCGATCACCTCGATGGGCGTCTACGGCGTCATCATTGCCGGTTGGGCATCCAACTCGAAATACGCCTTCCTCGGTGCCATGCGCTCGGCGGCACAGATCGTGTCCTACGAAATCGCCATGGGCTTTGCGCTGGTCGGCGTGCTCATGGCCTCGCAGTCGCTGAACCTCATCGACATCGTGCAGGGGCAGTCTGGCGGGATACACCAGTGGTACCTGTGGCCGCTGTTCCCGCTCTTCATTGTGTATCTCATTTCCGGCGTGGCTGAAACCAACCGTGCCCCGTTCGACGTGGCCGAAGGCGAATCCGAGATCGTTGCCGGTTTCCACGTGGAATATTCCGGCATGGCGTTCGCGGTGTTCTTCCTCGCTGAATACGCGAACATGATCCTCATTGCCGCGCTCACCACGCTCATGTTCCTGGGCGGCTGGCTGGCACCGCTGCCTTTCCTCAACAACATTCCGGGCCTGGGCTGGCTGCTCGGCGACGGCATGTTGTGGTGGCTGCTGAAAACCGCCTTCGTGCTTTTCCTCTTCCTGTGGTTCCGCGCGACCTTCCCGCGTTACCGTTACGACCAGATCATGCGCCTGGGCTGGAAGGTATTCATTCCCATCACCATCGTCTGGATCGTGGTCGTCGGTGCCATGATGCAGACCCCGTATGGCTATCTTTTCCACTGAGCGCGCCATGAAAAGACTGACTCAGTTCTTCGGCAGCCTGCTCCTGGTCGAGTTGATCAAGGG